>CALFSF010000021.1 GCA_937917025.1 uncultured Paraburkholderia sp. | reverse complement strand
GTTGCACGGGCCGGTGGGGATCTACATCGGCAGCCGTACGCCGCCCGAAATCGCACTCTCGATCCTCTCCGAAGTGACCGCCGCGAAGAACGGCGTGGTGCTGCCGGCGGCGTCCCGGGTGGAGGGGGCGAAGGCGGCGCGCGAAATCGACGCGTCGGTCAATGCGTTGTGCGCCGCATGACGTACCGCCAGTGACTCAGTCCAGCTCGTCGTCGGCGATGGCGGCTACGGGTTCCTGCGCGGCTTCGGTGAACATTTCGGTGAACTGGTCGAGTACCGCAAGTGCATCGCGGCCGACTCGCGTGATCCGGTAGAACGATAGCGCGACCTCGGGCCGGATCGCATCGATCCTCACGCGGTAATGCCGGCAGATATGCTTGCAGAACGACGGCATGATCGCGATGCCGAGCCCTTCCTGCGCCATCGCGATCGCGGTCTGAAGATGACCGACGACGATGCGCCGGCTCACGTTCACTTCCTCTTTCGAGAGCGTCGCTTCGATGAGCCGCTGCAACGGATTGTCCTTCGGCAGTGCGATCATCGGCAGGCCTTCGAGCGCGGTCCAGCGGATCGCGCCGCCGCGCGCCGCGGACGCCCCGAGCAACGCGTTGTTGTCTGCCGATACCGCAACGAACCGTGTCGGAAAGATCGGCACGCGGTCGATGCCGGAGATCTGTGAGAAAAACACGCCAAATGCCGCATCGAGATGCCCTTCCTCGACCATGTGTACGAGTTCGCCCGGCGGCCGGTCGACCAGTTCGATCTGCGAGGTCGGATAAATCTGCGAGAAGCGTGCGAGCACCGGCGGCATCAGGCTCGCCGCGATCATCGGTGTGCAGCCCAGCAGCAACGACGACTGTTTCTGGCGCCCCAGCTCGTTCAGTTCGGTCACCGATTTTTCGAGCGTCTCGACGATCTTCATCGCGGTCGGATAGAACACGCGGCCCGCCTCGGTCAGCGACACGGTGCGTGTCGTGCGTTCGAGCAGCCGGCAGCGCAACTGCGTTTCCAGTTCGCGGATGATCGCGCTGAGCGCCGCCTGGCTCAGATGCATGCTCTGCGCGGTCTTCGTGAAGCTCGACGTGTTCGCGACCCCAAGGAATACCTTGAGTTGTTTAAGGGACAGATTCATCGACAGCAGATCCTTCGTGTATCGGGCTTGGGCAAGCCCGATTCTATCCCGTCTGCCTTGGCGGCTGCCGCACGTCGGGACGCCCGCGCGGCAACGGCCGGCACGTCAGGCGAACGCGTAGCGCCCCTCGGCGTCGCGCGAGAGCGCGCGTTTTTGCGCGGTGTCCTCGAGCCAGCGCACCACCTCGCGGCCATCGCGTGTGCCGGTCGCGACCATCAGCTCGGCGAAGCGCTTCGGACCGTCTTCGAGTGCCGCTTCGAGCGAGTCGAAGCGCGCGCCTTGCCAGGCGGGCGGCGTCGGCACGCGGTGTTCGAGATCGCGCTGCGCGCCCGGCGCGAGCAGCGGCAGCGTGAGGTCGAAGCCGGCTTTCGCGGTTTTCGTCGCGCCGAGCAGCGACGGGTCGAGCGGCATCGCGCGCATGCTGTCCTGGAGCACGAGATCGCGGTCGGCCTGGAAGCGCGTCGCGAGCGCCCAGTCCATCTGCTCGTCGGAGAACACGTCGATGTCGGGATCGACGACGAACACGTGCTTCACGTTCGCGAGCGACGCGAACACCGCCGCGTTCGCGTTGCGCGCTTCGCCTGGCACCCGCTGCTGCATCGCGATGCGCACGTTGAACATGCCGCCCGTGGCCGGGTTCGCGTAGACGGCCTTCACTTCGCGCACTGCCGTTTCGAGCGCGCGCCACACGGTGACTTCGGTGCGCAGCGCGGCGAGTTGCGCGGTATCGGTGCGCGCCATCGAGCGGCCGCCGATCGTGCAGGTCTGGAACACCGCGTCGCGCCGGTGCGTGATCGCGGTCAGATGAAACACCGGGTTCGTCTTCACGCCGCCGTAGTAGCCGAGGAACTCGCCGTACGGGCCTTCCGGTTCGACGTGGCCGCGCTCGTCCAGATAGCCTTCGAGAATGAATTCGGCGTCGGCGGGAACGAGCAGGTCGTTCGTCACGCATTTGACGACGCCCATCGGCGTGCCGCGCAGCGCGGCGACGAGTTCCAGTTCGTCGGTCGGAATGCGCATCGTCGCGCCGACGTGGTCGACCGGGTGCGTGCCCACCGCGAATGCGATCGGCGTGCGCTCGCCGCGTTTCGCGTGCGCGATGGCGATCGCGCGCAGGTCGGACGGCGCGACGAGGTCGATGCCGGCCGTGCGGCGACCGCGCAGCATCAGCCGGCGGATGCCGACGTTGGTCCAGCCGGTCTCCGGATCGACCGCGAAGTCGATCGACGCGGAGATGTACGGCGCGCCGTCCAGCTCGTGTTGCAGATGCACGGGCAGCGCGGTGAAGTCGCAGTCGTCGCCGGTCAGCACGACCTGCTGGACCGGCGCTTCGTCGCGGTTCACCTCGACGAGCTTGCCCTTCACGCGCAGGCGTTCGCGTACCGTTTCGAGCAGGCGCTGCGGGGTCGTGTCGAATGCCTTTGCCAGCCGCGTGCGGCTCGCGGCGACGCTGCCGGCAAGCGACGTCGTGCCGCCGGAGGGCCGTTCGAACCAGACGGCGCGCGGGTTGCCTTCCATGATCGCCGCGATGTCCGCGAGATCGACCGGTGTTTCATGGCGTTCGAGTTCGGTGTCGTCGAGCGATTCGAGGAAGCGTCGCAGGCGGAACTGTTCGAGGTCGGGGGCGGGTGTGCCTTCCGCGGTGGAGGGGATCGCTGTCCTTGGTCTCAATCTGGGCTCCTCGCGCAGGGTGTCTGCGCAATGTTGTAGTCGATGGATCGTCGTTTCGGGGGAGGCGGCGGCCTGCGCGATGCGCGCCACAGCCTCACGTGATCAGAAGCGGGCAATCAGAAGCGGGCCGACAGTGCGGTGGCCGCCAGATGCGCGGCGAAGCCGCTCGCGCCGGTGGCGGACATTTCCGGTGCGAGATGCAGGAACTGCTTGACCGCGCGCAGCGTCACCGCGCTGCAGCCGAGCAGCGTCTGCGTGAGCGCGTTCGCCTCGTCGTCGAGGCGCGCCGCCGGCACGATGCGGCTCACGAGTCCGGCCTGCAGCGCCTCGGCGGCGGACAGCCGCTGGCGGCTCAGGACCATGTGCGCGACCGTCTTCACCGGCACGCGACCGATCAGCGCGGACATGACGAGCGTCGGCGGGATGTCGCGTTCCATTTCCGGAATCTGGAACACCGCATCGTCGGCCGCGAGTGCTACGTCGCACACGCCGGCCAACGCGCAGCCGACGCCGAGCGCCTCGCCGCGCACGACCGACACCACCGGCACGCGCACTGCCTTGAGCGCGTCGTAGAGCGCGAGCGGCGGCGCGGCGACCACGCGGCGCAACGTTTCCGCGGAGGGCTTCGCGTCCGCCGGCGGCATCGGCGACTGGCGGCCCTTGCAGAAGTCGGGGCCGCTGCTGCCGATACGCACGAGCTTCACCTCGTCGTCGAGCGACGAGACTGCCGCGATGATCGCATCGCTCATTTCCGCGTTGATCAGATTGCCGTTCTCCGGACGGTCGAGCACGATCTCCACGAGCGGGCCGTTCCGGTTGATTGCAACGAATGGGGTAGGCATGCGTGTCTCCTTCGTCATGCAGGCGTTGTGACAGGGGCGTTCAGGCGGCGCGGCAGTGGATGTATTCCCACACGACCTTCGGTGTGGCCGGCATCGCCAGTTCTTCGGTGCCAAATTCTTTCAGCGCGTCGGCGAGCGCATTGAAGATCGTCGCGGTGGCGGGGGTGATGCCGCTCTCGCCGCCGCCCTTCACGCGCAGCGGATTGCCGTGCGTCGGGTCTTCGGTGAGCTCGACGCGCAGCGGTGGAATCGCGCCCGCGCGCGGCATTCCGTAGTCCATGTACGAGCCGGTCAGCACCTGGCCGGTGTCGCGGTCGAGGTAGCAGGTCTCGGACAGCGCCTGGCCGATGCCCTGCGCGAGGCCGCCATGCACCTGGCCCTCGACGATCAGCGGGTTGATCGGCTGGCCGACGTCGTCGACCGACGTGTAGTTGACCAGCTTCACGACGCCGGTATCCGGGTCCACTTCCAGTTCGCAGATCGCCGAGCCGGTGGGGTGCGCCGGCACCCGCGTGTTGACCTCGGCCTCCGCATACAGCTTGCGTTTCGACGGATCGCCCGGCATGCCGTCGCTCGCGATGCGTGCGGCGACGTCGAACAGCCCGACGCGGCGCGCGGACGACGGATCGATGAAAACGCCGTCCTCGAACGTCACGTGTTCGGCAGACACGCCGAACAGTCCGGCGGCGACGCGCTTGCCGGTCGCGACGATCTGCGCGGCAGTGTCGACGAGCAGCATGCCGCCGAGCCGCATCGAGCGGTCCGAATGGCTGCCGCCGCCGACGCTTACGAACGCGGTGTCGCCGGTGCGCAGCGCGATCGCCGGCATCGGCACGCCCAGATGCTGCGCGATGACCTGCGCGAAGGTCGTTTCGTGGCCCTGGCCCGTGGACTGGGTGCCGGAGACGATATCGACGCGGCCTTCCGGCAGCACCGTCAGCTCGATCCGCTCGCGTGGCGCGCCGACCGGCGACTCGATGTAGTTCGCGAGACCGATGCCGCGCAGCTTGCCGCTCGCGCGCGCTGCCGCGCGGCGCTCCTCGAAGCGATTCCAGCCGGCAAGTTCCAGTGCGCGCTCCATGTTGCGCGCGAATTCGCCGCTGTCGTACGTGAGGCCCATCGGGCTGCGGTACGGCAGTTTCTCGTGCGCGACGAGGTTACGGCGGCGAATCTCCGCGCGGTCGAGACCGAGTCCGGCCGCCGCGAGGTCGAGCATCCGCTCGATCACGTGCGTCGCCTCGGGGCGTCCCGCGCCGCGATACGGCGCGGTCGGCACCGTGTTCGTCAGCACCGCGCTGATGTGTACCGCCGCCACGGGCACGTCGTACACGGTCGTCATGATCCGCGTGCCGTTCGACATCGGCACGTACGACACCGTATGCGCGCCGACGTTGCCGAGCCATTCGTTGTCGATCGCGAGGATACGGCCGTCCTTCGAGAACCCGAAGGTGGCGCGGACGATCGCGTCGCGGCCCTGGTAGTCGGACAGGAACGCCTCGCTACGGTCGCTCGTCCATTTGACGGGGCGTCCCACGCGGCGCGCGGCCCACACGACGGCCAGCTGCTCGACGTAGATGAACGAGCGCGGGCCGAAGCCGCCGCCGGTGTCCGGGCACACCACGCGGACCTGCGACGGCGGCACCTTCAGCGCGCCGGCGAGGCACAGCTTCTGCCGCACCGCGCCCTGGCTGCCGGAGATCAGCGTGTAGACGCCGGTTGCGCCGTCGTACGCGCCGATCGCGCTGCGCGGCTCCATCTGGCAATTGACGACGCGGTTGTGGTGGAACTCGCGCTGCACGACGAGCGGCGCGGCGGCGATGATCCGGCGCGCTTCGTCGCGATCGCCGATCTGCGTCTGGAAGCACAGGTTGCCACCGGCGCCGTCCCACAGTTGCGGCGCGCCGTCCCGCATCGCGTCGGCCGCGTTGACGACCGCGTCGAGCACGTCGTAGTCGACGTCGATCATTTCCGTCGCGTTGCGCGCGGCGAGCGGCGTTTCCGCGATCACCATCGCGATCGGCTCGCCGACGTAGCGGACCCGGTCGACGGGCAGCGGAATGTGCGGCTGGTTGAAGATCTGGCCGGTCAGCGACGCAAGGAACGCCTTCTTCGTCGCATCGACGGCATCGACCGGGTTCGGCACGTGATCGACGCCCTGATAGCCGTCGTCCAGATAGTCCTGGCCGACGAGCACCGCGATCACGCCGGGCGCCTCGCGCGCCGCGGAGACGTCGACTGAGCGCAGCACGGCATGCGCGTGCTGCGAACGCAGGAACGCCGCGTGCACCTGGCCTTCGACGCGCAGGTCGTCGGTGTATTGCCCGTTGCCGGTCACGAAGCGCCGGTCCTCGACGCGCGGAATGGGTTGGCCAATCATGACTGTGAGCGCTCCATCGTTGCGTCGGCTGGCGCCGGATACATGTCGTGCGCCGCGTGGCGCACGGCCTCGATGATGTTCACGTAGCCCGTGCAGCGGCAGATGTTGCCTTCGAGCGCGTGACAGATACTTTCTTCGTCGAGCTTCGGCGGCTGGCGCAGATAGAAGTCGACCGACATGATCATGCCGGGCGTGCAGAACCCGCATTGCAGCCCGTGACACTGGACGAACGCATGCTGGACTGGATGCAGCGGCGCGTCTTCGCCGGCGCGCAGGCCCTCGACGGTGGTGACGGTGCCGCCGCTCGCCTGCGCGGCGAGGACCGTGCACGACTTCACCGAGACGCCGTCCAGATTGACGGTGCAGGCGCCGCACTGACTCGTGTCGCAACCGACGTGCGTGCCCGTGAGCCGTAGCGTTTCGCGCAGGAATTCGACGAGCAGCGTCTGGTCGGGCACTTCGTGCCGAACGTCGACGCCGTTCACCCGCAATTGGACTTCAGTCATGATTTCCCTTCGTGTGCTGGGTCGTTCGGTTGGGCCGCGACGCTCAGTGAGCGGTGTCCGCATCGGCGGTCGCGGCGCTCATCGTCGTGTTGAAGCGCTTGAAGAACTCCGCGGCGAGCTTGTTCGCAACCGACGTGACGAGACGCGAGCCGATCTGCGCAAGCTTGCCGCCCACCTGCGCCTCGGCGACGTACGTGAGCAGCGTGCCGCCTTCCTCCGCGTCCGCGAGCGTGACGGTCGCAGTCATCTTGCCGAACCCGGCGATGCCGCCTTCGCCCTGGCCGGCGATCCTGTAGCCGTTCGGGCCGTCGCGCTCCGACAGCAGCAACGTACCCTTGAAGCGCGCCTTGACCGGGCCGACCGACGCAACGACCACCGCCTTGTACTCGTCGTCGCCGGCTGCGACGAACTCTTCGCAGCCGGGCACGCATGCCTGCAGCACCGCGGCGTCGTTCAATCCCTTCCATACCTGTTCGCGTGTGGCGGCGATGGTCTGCGATCCGGTGAATTCCATTCGTATCTCCTGAGTCTGAATTTAAGCGGCCTGGCGCAGCGGCTGCGCGAGCAGCGCCTGCAATGCGCGTCGCGTGTAGGTTTCGATCAGATGGGCGCGGTATGCGGCCGATCCGTTGTTGTCATCCGGCAGCGTCGACGCGTCGATCTTCAGATTCGCGAGCGCGGCTTCGGACAGGTCGGCGCCGAGCGCGTTTTCCGCGTCGAGCCAGCGGAACACCGACGCACCCGCGCCGGTCACCGCGACACGCACCGCACCGGTGAACTGCGCGATGAACACGCCGACGACCGCGTAGCCGGACGCCGCCTGGCGGAACTTCGCGTACGCGCCGCGCAGCGGAATGGGGTACTCGAATCCCGTGACGAGCTCGCCGGGTTCGAGAGCGGTTTCGAACGTGTCGACGAAGAAGTCGTCGGCGGAGATCCGGCGCTGCGACGTGACGACCTGCGCGTCGAGCGCGAGCACCGCGGCCGGATAGTCGGCCGCCGGATCGTTGTTCGCGACCGAGCCGCCCATCGTGCCGCGATTGCGGACCTGCGGGTCGGCGATCAGGCCCGCGAGCTGCGCGAGCGCCAGGATCGCCGACGCGACCACCGGCGACGCGGCCACTTGCGCATGCTTCGTCAGCGCGCCGACGCGCAGCACCTTGCCTGCGACGCTCACGCCGCGCAGCGCGTCGATGTGGGTCAGGTCGACCAGATGCGAAGGGGCGGCGAGCCGTTGCTTGAGTGTCGGGATCAGCGTCATGCCGCCGGACAGCGGTCGCGCTTCCTCATGCTCGCGCAGCCAGGCGACGGCTTCGTCGAGCGATGCGGCTCGTATATAGGTGGTTTCGTACATGATGTCTCCTGCCGCCGCGCACCGGACCCCGGTGCGTGCGGCCGATTGCGGCTGCGCCAGTCGTCAGGCCGGTTTCAGCCAGTCCTCGAGTGCGGTCGCGAGTGCGACCGGCACTTCATACATCGGATAGTGGCCCGCGTTGCGCAGCGTTTCGAGCGCCGCATGCGGATACCATGCGAGCCACGTGCGCGTCATCAGGTCGGCCGTCAGCGTCGGATCGTGTTCGCCGATGAAGAGCTTGACCGGCACCGCGTTGCCTTGCACTTCGCTCGAGAAGTCGCTCGCCGCCCAGTGGGGCAGGTAGGCCGCGAACGCGTCCGCGCGCGAAAGCCGCTGCGATTCGCCCGCGAGATGCGCGCTCCAGCGCGGCGACAGGCGGTTGCCGGTCGAGAACGCGATGACCGCGGCGCGTTGCGCGGCGTCGTCCACCACCGCGCGGAACGCGGCAAGGCGGCCTTCGTCCATGCGCGAGCCGCACGCGGGCACGGCGGACACACCGGCCATCCGCTCGATGCGGCCGGGCGCGGCAAGCAGTACGCGCTGGATCGCCACGCCGCCCATCGAATGGCCGATCAGGCTGAAGCGGTCCCAGCCGAGATGGTTCACGAGCGCGAGTACGTCCTGCGCGGCTTCCTCGAACGTGAACGCGCCGTCGCGTTCGCGCGAGCGGCCGTAGCCGCGGTAGTCGAAGAACACGTAGGTGAACGCATCGGTGTCGAGCGCCGGCACGAGCGGCTGCCAGTCTTCGGCACTGCCGAACCAGCCGCTCATCGCGAGCACCTTGCGCGGGCCGTTACCGACCTTCACGTAGCCGTTGAGCGCCTGGGTCATGCCGCGATCTCCGCCTGCCGGCCCACGAGCGCCGGTGCGATGCGGCCGCGGCATTCGCCGAAGCCGATCGATACCGCGCCCGGCTTCGTTGCGCGCGCACTCAATACGATTTCGTCGCCGTCCTCGAGCGCGGTGCGCGTCTCGCCGTTCGGCAGCCGCAGCGGATGCCTGCCGGCGTCCGTCAGCTCGGTGATGCACGCGCGCGCCTCGTCGGCCGCGCCGGAAATCGTGCCGCTGCCGAGCAGGTCGCCGGTGCGCAGGTTGCAGCCGTTGCTCGTGTGATGCGCGACCATCTGCGCGAAGGTCCAGTACAGGTTGTCCAGATGCGTGTGCGTGATCCGCACCGGCTGTGCGCCGGTTTCGCGCAGCCCGTTCGTCGACAGATGCGCGTACAGCTCGAGATGCAGGCCACCCTGTTGCTGGTCGAGTGCGCCGTGCAGATGCGGCATCGGCGGCGGATCGTCCTTCGCGCGCGGCACCGGCGCCTTGCGGAACGGCGCGAGCGCCTCGGCGGTGACGATCCACGGCGACACGCTCGAATGAAAACTCTTGCCGAGGAATGGCCCGAGCACCTGCTCGAACCACTGGATGCTCTTCGCGGACCAGTCGTTCAGCAGCGAGTAGCCGAAGATGTGTGCGTGCGCGGCATCGACCGGGATCGGCTGCGTAAGCGCATTGCCCTCGCCGATCCACGCGGCGACTTCGAGTTCGAAGTCGAGCGCGGGCGCGGGGCCGAACACGACCTGTCCGTTCGCGTCGCGGTACTGGCCGTGCGGACGCTGCACTTCGCCGCCGCTCACGCGCAGCGATGACGCGCGGCCGTGATAGGCGATCGGCAGCGACTTGAAAGCCGCCGGCAACGGATCGGCAAGACCCTTGTAGCGGCCGTGCCGTTCAGTGTGATGCAGCGACGTGAGGAAGTCCGTGTAGTCGCCCACTTCGCACGGCAGCCGCAGCGCGACTTCATCGATACGCGGCAGCAGTGCCTGCATGTGTTGCTGCACGCTCGCGCGTTGCGGCGAATCGCTCTTCAGCAGATCGGACAGCGCGGCGCGCAGCGCGCCCGGATACCGGGGCGGCATCGCCATCAAGCGGTTCAGCGTGCCGTCGCCCGCGGCCTCGCACGCGATGGCCGCATCGCTGCCCGCTGCGAGCAGGCCGCTGTCGCGCAGCGCGCGCAGGTCGACGACGTGCGCGCCGATCGCCACGCCGGCGCGCGGTTCGCCGTTGCGCTCGAAGGCGCCGAACGGCAGGTTCTGGATCGGGAAGTCCGTATCGGGACGGTTAGCCGATTCGACCCAGCTATGTCGGGCCGGATCGTGGGTGGCGTTGAGGGGGGTCATGCGGCGGGTGTCTCCGGTACGGCTCTTTTTTGTTCCTCGGCCCACGCGTCGAGCGCGGGACGAGCCTGCATTCTATAGCGGTCCAGCGTTTCGGCCGGCGCGACGGGCACGGTGAGTTCGAGCCGGAAGCCGTTTGGATCGAAGAAGTAGATCGAGCGAACGAAGTGATGGTCGGTCACGCCGAGCACGTCGATGCCGTGCTCGACGAGCCGCTGTTTCATCGCCTCGAGCTGCTCGAGCGTCGCGAGTCGCAGCGCGATGTGGTTGACCCACGGCGGCGTGTTCGGCGAAGGTTCGGCGGCGGTGTTGTCGCCGAGATCGAAGAACGCGATGTTCGACCCATCCGCCATTTCGAAGAACAGGTGAACGTACGGACAGTATTCACCGGTACTCGGTACGCGGTCGAGGCGGATCAGATGGACGAGCGGCAGGCCGAGAATGTCTTCGTAGAAATGACGCGTCTCTTCGGCATTGCGGCAGCGCCAGGCGAAATGATGCAGGCCGAGAATCGGCGGGAGGGCGGACATGGGGTGTCTCCTTGTGCGGTGGAGGCGATCAGACTTCGACCGTATCCACGTTGTATTCGAACAGCCAGTTGTAGCGTTCCTTGACGCGCTCTTCGCTCCATTCGCGATCGACGTATTCCGCCGCGCCTTCCGCATGCGCGAGCGCCGGGTTGTGAAAGCGCGTGGTGTTCGCCGCGGCGCCGCGCACGATGCGCGAGGTCCGGTCGAGACGCAGCGCCTCGTACCGTTCGAGCGCGCGTGGCAGGTCGTTGTCGTACTGGCCGAGGCAGCGTGCGATCAGGTAGCCGTCTTCGAGCGCCATGCCCGCCCCCTGCGCGAGGAAAGGCAGCGTCGGGTGACACGCGTCGCCGAGCAGCGTGGCGCGGCCGGAGGTCCAGCGCGTCATCGGCTCGCGGATCATCAGCGCCCACTTGTACGGAACGTCGATCGCGGAGATCATCGCGCGCACGTCTTCGTGCCAGCCCTTGAAGTCGGCGAGACATTCGTCGATCGTGCCGCGTTCGGACCACGATTCGACCTGCCAGCCGTCGCGCTCGACCGCGCCGACGAAGTTGACCAGATTGTGGCCGCGCAGCGGGTAGTGAATCACGTGCGCGCCGGGGCCGATCCAGTTCGTGCCGTACGGCGTGCGCATGTGCTCCGGCAGCTTCTCGATGTCGATCACGCCGCGCCACGCCATCACGCCGGAATACACCGGCTCGTCAGGACCGAAGAGCGCACGCCGCACGCGCGAATGCACGCCGTCCGCGCCGATCAGCAGGTCGGCTTCGTAGACGCCGCCGGAGACGGTCTGCACCTCGACCTTGCCGCCTTTCTGCACGATGCCCTCGACCTTTTCGTTGAGCCGGATCGCATCCGCGCTGAACGCGCGTACGGCATCGACGCGCGCCTGATGCAGGTCCGCGCGATGCACGGTCAGATACGGATAGCCGTACACCTCGCGCGACGCCGCGCCGAGGTCGAACAGCGGCCACGTCTGGCCGGTGTTCCAGAGCCGCACGCGCTTGCCGGGTGGTTCGCAGGCAAGCCCCTCGAGGCGCTCGCCGACGCCGAGCCGGTACAGCACACGCGTCGCGTTCGGGCTTAACTGCACGCCAGCGCCGATTTCTCCCAGCGCCTTGGCCTGTTCAAGGATGGTGACGTCGAAGCCCTTTTCCAACAACGCGGCTCCAGCCGTCAGGCCGCCGATACCGGCTCCTGCAATGACGATCTTCATTCGACGTTTCGACCTCTTTTGTAATGACACTTCTCTTATCGGGTTAATTTATCAATCAATCGATAAATCTTTTTAATGCGATCCCGTTTGAAAACGAAACCACTCTAAATCAACACCCGTCGCTAAAGAAGCAAAAGAATCCGAACGTCTTATTAATGAATTTTGATAATGCCGGCGGCCGGCCGGAAATGGCTTTTGTCGTGTGGTGGCGGGTTCGCCGGGTGGCCCGTCGCGCCGCCCGTTACATGCCCCAGCGATGCACGACCGACGTTTCGATTCCGAACAGGTCGAGCACGCGGCCGAGCGTATGGTCGACCATGTCGTCGAGCGTTTCCGGGTTCGCGTAGAACGCCGGCACCGGCGGATAGACGATCGCGCCGGCCTCGGTCACGCTCGTCATGCTGCGCAGATGGCCGAGATGCAGCGGCGTTTCGCGCACCATCAGCACGAGCCGGCGCCGCTCCTTGAGCGTGACGTCGGCCGCGCGCGACAGCAGGCCGCTCGTCACGCCGGTGGCGATCTCGGACAGGGAGCGGATCGAGCAGGGCGCGACGATCATGCCCATGACAGGAAACGAGCCGCTCGAAATGGCCGCGCCGATGTCGGTGTTCGGATAGGTCACCGTCGCGAGCGCGCGCACGTCGGCGACGCTGTAGGGCGACTCGTGCGCGAGCGTGACCTGCGCGGAGCGGCTCATCACCAGATGCGACTCGATGTCGAGCTGCCTGAGCAACTGCAGCAGCCGGACGCCGTACACGACACCCGACGCGCCGCTGATACCCACGACGAGGCGCCGGGGCGATACTGCGCTGAAATGCATCTGTGCTCTCCGATGAAACGGTAATTGAATCAGGACGTCGCGGATGTTAGCACAACGATTCATTATGTCCGAGGCGATATGCGGCATTTTGTAATTAATCGGTAAATACCCTGGCGGAGTATTCGGAATGTTCTATTGATTGATAAAAAATTCGCGATTCAAATCGTAAATCGGAGCCGTTAAACTCTGTCCCGCATCTGGCAACGGGGCAATCGATCGGCCCCGGCGGGATATCCGATGCACGACGCCGGTCCGGAAGAGGGGCCGGCGAACGATAAAAACACTGGAGACATGCGTTGAGAACTCGTCTGCTCGTCGGCGGTTGCGCCGCGATCCTTGCCGGCCCGGTATGGGCACAGTCGTCCGTTACGCTTTACGGCAGCGTGGACGTCGGGGTCGACTTCGTGTCGAATTCGCAGGGCAAGCATCTGTATCAGGAATCGTCCGGCAAGCGTCAGCCGGACCGTTGGGGGCTGTTGATCAAGGAGGGGCTCGGCGGCGGGAACACCGTGTTCGCGCGGCTCGAATCGGGTTTCGTGACCACCACGGGCGCCCAGATCAATCCGACCAGCTTCTTCAACCGCGAGGCGTATGTCGGCCTCACGAACGATCGCTGGGGCTCGCTCAGTTTCGGCAACATCAACGACTATGTGTATCAGTACGTGGGCCGTCTGAACAACTCGATACCGGGCATCTCGTCGTTCTATACGCCGGGCAATCTGGACGGCCTCGCGAACAACCATGCGATGAACAACGCGGTGAAGTTCGAGTCGATCAATTTCCACGGCTTCCAGGCGGGCGCGATGAACGCGTTCGGCAACCAGGCGGGCAATTTCAGCGACGGCCGTCAATACAGCCTCGGCGCGCAGTACGCGAACGACCTGGTGAAGCTCGGCATTGCATACACGATGTCCCACAACCGCACCGCGGACATTTTCGGCACGTTCAGCCTGTCTTCGCTGCTCGGCCAGCCGCTAAAACAGGGCACGATGTTCAATGCGAGCCGTTACAGCACGCTTGCGGTCGGCGGCTCGGTGAAGGTCGGCTATTTCACGCCGCATTTGACGTATTCCAGTGTGAAGCTGGAAAACGACGAGGGCTCCGCGACGCTGAACAACTATCAGGCGGGCGTCAACATCGACCTGAGCGGCGGCAAGAACTTCTACATTCTGGGCCTCTCGCTGGATCATTCGACGTTTCAGGGCCTCGCGATCAACCAGTACAACCTGTTCCTGACCGATTACCTGTCGAAGAGCACACAGGTCTATGCCGGTGTCGGCCTGCAGCGCGCTTCGGGGGCAGGTGCGCGCGCCGCGCAGTTCGGCTATCAGCCGTCGACGAGCGGCAGCCAGACGGTCGCGCGCATCGGCATCAATCACATGTTCTGAAGCGGAGGCGCCATCGTACGGTGAAACGGGATGCAAACGGGTCTATTCACACTTTTCGATCTCTTCATCGCTATTTTGTGATTGAGGTGCGCCGGGTCGCCACCTTATAGTTTGTGGCTCTCCGACGTGGCGTCGCCATGAGAGATGTCAGGAGCAACAGCGCGAAGCGCACGCGAGCCGACCCGGCGCGCGCGCCGAGGGCGAGGTAAATGGGGTACACATGCAAGCAGACCGGACTTTCGACATCGCGGTACTGATAGAAGAGCAGAAGACGGGACGCTTCGCCGTCGGCCTGCTGTTCTGGTGTTTCCTGGTCATGCTGATGGACGGCTATGACCAGACGGCTGTGTCGTTCGCGGCGCCGGCCATCATCAAGGACTGGCACGTGGCGCGCGGCGGCTTTGGGCCGGTGTTCGGCGCGGGCCTGTTCGGCACGCTGATCGGTTCGTTCATCTTCGGCTATCTTGGCGACCGGCTCGGCCGCAAGAAGGC
>CALFSF010000020.1 GCA_937917025.1 uncultured Paraburkholderia sp. | reverse complement strand
CCGTACGGCAATGGAACTTTACCCAGTGGCGCTCGTTCGCGGCATTGACACGGCTGAACGTGTCGCTGCCGAAGCCATGCATGTGGCGAAACGACTTCGGAATGCCGCGATCGCTCATCACGATCGTCACCTGATGCAGCGCTTCGGGCAGATGGGTCCAGAAATCCCAGTTGTTTTCCGCGCTGCGCATGCCGGTGCGCGGATCGCGCTTCACGGCGTGGTTCAGATCGGGAAAATTGAGCGGATCGCGCATGAAGAACACCGGCGTGTTGTTGCCGACCATGTCCCAGTTGCCCTCTTCCGTATAGAACTTGAATGCAAAGCCGCGAATGTCGCGCTCGGCGTCGGCAGCACCCCGCTCGCCCGCCACCGTCGAGAAGCGGGAGAACATCGGCGTCGTCTTGCCGATTTCGGAGAAGATTTTCGCGCGCGTGTACTTCGTGATGTCGTGCGTCACCGTAAAGGTGCCGAACGCACCGGAGCCCTTCGCGTGCATGCGGCGCTCGGGAATCACCTCGCGGTCGAAATGAGCGAGCTTCTCGAGGAACCACACGTCCTGCAACAGCGCGGGCCCGCGGGGGCCGGCTGTCTGGATGTTGTTGTTGTCGACAACGGGTGCACCAAATGCAGTGGTGAGCTTGTTCATGTCGTGTCCTGTCCTTGTGGGGAGATGGGCGCCTGTGGTGCCCGGTTCACGCAAACGCCGACGCGCGGATCATCGCGGTGACGTTGACTGGCACGCGTCGGCCGCGACTTCCACGACGATACACCGCATCGCCGCGACGTATCGCTACACCGCTCATCGCGCAATTGATCGTAGTCTGCCTCGCGTTCTGAATGGAATTAATTGTTGTGAATCTTTTGACCCCTGCATTTAATTAAAACCCGCCTGTCATGCAGTCAACGACCGGGCGCAGCGCGGATGCTTCATTCCGTGGCATGCAGGGCGCATGGCCGGTACGTCAGGATCCCGCGATGCAAGGCGGCGCTTCGTCTCCCGGATATCCTCACCGTTCCGGGTGCGGCTGCTGCCTGATGTTTTGCACATTTTTATCAGCGGTGTCAAAATAGAACCCTTGCGGTTTTGTGTATCGGAGCAGGCATGGCAGGCGTTCGACAGTTCGATGAAGACAGCGCATTTACGCAGGCGCTGGAGGTTTTCTGGCGCAAGGGTTTCCGCGCGACCTCGATGCTGGATCTGGCCGAGGCCACCGGCGTGCAGCGCGGCTCGCTCTACAACGCGTATGGCGACAAGGAAGAGATTTTCATGCGCGTGTTCGAGCGATACACCGAACGGTTTATCGCCGGTGCGCGTCAGGCGCTGAAGAAATCCGACGTGCGCGATTCGTTGCTGGCGTTCTTCGCCTTCGCGATCGCCTCGCTTGCGCAGGGCACGCCGTCGCGCGGCTGCCTGTCGACGAAGACCGCGATCGAAATCGATCCGGATTCGCCGCGCCTGCGCGAGGCGCTGCAAAAGATGATCGGCGAACTGGAGGCCGCGGTACTCAGCGCGCTGGACACGCCCGAAGCGAAAACGCGGCTCTCGATTCCAGCGGTGCAGGCGGCAAAACTCGTGGTGACGATGACGCGCGGCATCGCTGTGATGGAGCGCGTCTATGGCGACACGAAATCGCTGAAGCAGACCACGTCCGCGCTCGTCGATGCGCTGGTGCCGAAGCACTGACGCACGCCATGCCGTATACCGCGTCGTGCTTTTCAGGCAGCGGGTTGCCCGCCACCTGACGGACATTCATACCCGATATCAAAGGCTGGTGTCGAACAGCGATTGTTGCGTCGTTTGCGATACCGACCGGTTGCGCGTGGCGTTCGAGCGTCGCGACGTTCTCACGGATGTGGATGCCGGGCGCTTTGCGGCCTCGATCGCCAGCAGCGTTTCCTTCGCCTTCAGTCCGCCCGCGAAACCGGTGAGATCGCCCGACGCGCCGATCACACGATGGCACGGCGCGATGATCGAAATCGGGTTTCTGCCGTTCGCCGCGCCGACGGCACGAACCGCCTTCGGATTGCCGATTTGCGTCGCGATGTCCAGATAGCTGCGCGTCTCGCCGAACGGGATCGTCAACAGCGCGGTCCAGACTTTCTTCTGGAACGCCGTGCCGGCGAAATCCAGTTCGAGATCGAAGCAGGTGCGTTCGCCAGCGAAATAATCGTTGAGCTGACGCTCCGTTTCATCGAGCACCGGATCGTGTTCGACCTCGACCATTTCACCGAGCCGCACGCGATTGGGCCGCTCGTTTTCCCAAAGAATGGCGACGAGGCCGGTCCCTTTCGCAACGAGCTTGAGTTTGCCGACCGGCGAATTCACGATCTTGTACGCGTATGACATTTGACCGCTCCGTTCAATCGTTGAAGTTAGCTCTCCGTGACGAAAGCGCAGGCGACACCGTCGTGCAGAAGGTCCAGCCAGGCAGCGCTCATCAACGTTCCGGGCGAGCATGCAGTGCTGCATGATCCGCGTGGTTTCGGGACAACGGGCATCTCCTGGATATCCTCACCATCCTGGAAACACTCACCTGACGCCATCGCTTCGCTGCTCCCGAATTGTCTCACCTCCAAGGGCATCTCCTGGAATTCCTCACCATTGCGGCAATGCGGTTCTGCTAGAACTTCACCTTCAGCTGAAACCCCAACGTGAACGGAAGATTGTCCGACGGGATCGGCGGAATCAGAATGACGTTCGCGCCCACGCGTTTGTATTCGAACATCAGGATCGGCGCGACCACCGGTCCGATTGTGTGATCGCGACCGAGGCCCCAGTTGCCATAGTTATAGCCCGAGATGATGCCGCCGATCACGGAGAGTCGCACGAAGCCCCAGTGCGTGAAGTCGGGCGACCAGACGCCGCCGCCGTACCACGAAGGACGCGACAGCGAATTGCGAAAGCCACCCGCCGTCAACGCCCATTCGTTGTTCAGCCAGCATTCGACGCCGAGGCCGGGATTGAACTCCCGGAAATGTTCGTCCGGGTCCGGGTCGATGTGATACGAGCCGATCATCACGTCGGCCCAGACGCCGCCCTTGCACCAGTCGGTTGCGTGCGCCGCGGTCGTCACGCCGAGACCCGCCGCTGCGGCCACCACCACCACGCATGCCATTTTGCTTTTTTTGCGCCAGGAACGCATGTCCTCTCCGTCGTCGGTCGAATGCCGACGTGATCCATGTTCTTGTTCAGTGTTTGTGTGCCGCCGTCGCGCACTGTACCTCAACGCGCAGGGCGCGAAGTGGTGGATACGCTCGGGAAAGCGGGCACGCGACCTGCGGCGTGCCGCCCAGAGAGAACAATAACGGAGAACCGGTGGCGAATCGATGAAAGGCGCGGTGCGAGCCCCGCTTACAGGCCCAGATCCGACAGCCCGGGATGATCGTCCGGACGACGGCCGAGCGGCCAGCGATACAGACGGTCCGCCTCGCGGATCGGCAAGTCGTTGATGCTTGCGTGACGACGCGCCATCAGGCCGTTCGCATCGAACTCCCAGTTCTCGTTGCCGTACGAGCGGAACCAGTTGTTCGAATCGTCGTGCCATTCGTAGGCAAAACGCACAGCGATCCGGTTATCGGTGAACGCCCACAATTCCTTGATGAGCCGGTAATCCAGTTCCTTCGCCCATTTGCGACGCAGCAGGCCGACGATCTCCGCGCGACCCGTGACAAACTCCGAGCGATTGCGCCAGACGCTTTGCGGCGTGTAAGCAAGCGCCACGCGCTCGGGATCGCGCGTGTTCCAGCCATCTTCCGCGCCGCGCACTTTCTGGATCGCCGTTTCGCGCGTGAAAGGCGGAAAGGGGGGACGGCTTTCGGTCGATTCGGTCATGACTTCTCCTGACGTGGGGTGGACACCCGTCGGCCCGACGGGCGAGAAACAATGGACTGCGCATCGAGCAACTGTCCGGCTGCGGCCCGCGCATCGAGCGCGGCATCGGCTTCGCCGCTGACGAGCGCCACGCCGATCGCGCCGTCGATCAGGATCAGCCATTGCCGCGACAGCCGCGCGGCGCGCGCTGTGTGCTGCTCGTTCTGTTTTTTCCGTGCGGTGACGTCTGGACCGGTCGATGCCACGTAGTCGTCGCACACCTCGCGCACGAAGCGAAGCAGACGCGCCTTGTGTTCACGCGCGACGACGCGGATCGGATCATCGGCGGCTTCGATTTCGCCGGCCGCGTTGAGAAACGCGCAGCCATGAAAGTCATCCGACAGGAACCACTCCCGCAACACGTCGAACATGCCGATGAGTCGCGCGCGAGGTGTCGTGCCGCGCGCGAGCGTGTTGCCGGCGAACCAGTTCATCCAGCGTTCGTCGCGCCGTTCGAGCGCAGCGGCAACCAGCGCGTCCTTCGAGCCGAAATGCGTGTAAAAGCTTTTGCGTGCCGTGCCCGACTGACGCACGATCGCATCCACGCCGGTCGCGTGAATGCCGCCGGCGTAAATCAGCGCCTCGGCAGCGTCGAGCAGCCGCTCGCGTGCACCGGTTGTCAACGCGTTGTCAGAAGAAGCCTGGGAAGTTGCCATGAGCGAAAGGTAGAACGATCATTCTCCCCTGTCAAGTTCCGGCGACGATGGTCGATGAAATCTGGATGGCGCGAGGCGCTTGCGTTAAGGTGATGCTCTTCGAACACGGATCGACGACATGCGGACACTCACGCTACGCGCCGCGCTCACGCGCGCGTTCCTGCTCACGACGCTTGCGACAGCGGCGGCCTGCACGCCACTTCGAGTGGTAACGCACACGGTCAGCACAACGGAAACGCGGGTGCCTGCCGGACGCTACACGCTCGATCCGAATCATTGCAGCATCACGTTCGATATCGATCACTTCAAGTATTCGCGCTTTACGATGCGATTCGATCGCAAAACCGCACAGCTCGACTGGAACCCTGGCGGGCTGGATAAAAGCGCGGTGACGGCATCGATCGACGCGGCAAGTATCGACACGAACGTGCCGCTTCTCGACAGGATGGTGAAGGGCGACCCGATGCTGGATGTCGCGCGCTACCCGGAGATACGTTTCGTGAGCACGCGCTTTGAGCGAACCGGCGATTCGCGTGGAACGCTAACCGGCGATCTGACGATTCACGGCACCACGCAACCGGTCACGCTCGACGTGACGTTCAACGGCTTCGCACCCGATCCGCTCACGAAGCAGGACACGCTCGGCTTTTCGGCGGAAGGCCGCTTCAGCCGTTCGAAGTTTGGGCTTTCGACGTGGTATCCGGCTGTAGGCGACGACGTGCATGTGCGCATCCAGGCGGAATTTGTGAAGCCGCCTGCGGGAAGTTGAGTGCGTCTGATTTTGCTTCGTCGTTGTGCGTGTGTACATGCGCGTGTGCGTTGTGTTGGACCTGCGTCCAACACAACGCGAATCAACGATACGACAGCAGCGAATCAGGCCGCGGTCCAGTCGAGAATGACCTTGCCGCTTTCACCTGAGAGCATCGTCGCGAACGCGCGCTCGTAATCATCGACCGGGAAACGGTGCGTGAGGATCGGCGAGAGATCCAGCCCGCTTTGCAGCATCGCGACCATCTTGTACCAGGTCTCGAACATCTCACGACCATAGATACCCTTGATCTCAAGACCCTTGAAGATGACCTGGGTCCAGTCGATCGCGGTTTGTGCCGGCGGAATGCCGAGGAGCGCGATCTTGCCGCCGTGATTCATCGCCTCGAGCATGCTGGTGAACGCGCTCGGCACGCCGGACATCTCGAGCCCGACATCGAAGCCTTCGGTCATGTGGAGGTCTTCCATGACGTCGCGTAACGATTCACGCGAAACGTTGACCGCTCGCGTCGCACCCATTTTTCGCGCGAGGTCGAGACGATAATCGTTGATGTCGGTAATCACGACGTTGCGCGCGCCGACGTGCTTCGCAATCGCGACCGCCATGATGCCAATCGGCCCGGCGCCCGTGATCAGGACATCTTCGCCGACCAGATTGAACGAGAGCGCGGTATGCGTTGCGTTACCGAACGGATCGAAGATCGCGGCGAGGTCGTCGGAAATTTCCGGCGGAATCCTGAACGCGTTGAACGCGGGAATCACGAGATACTCGGCGAACGCGCCCTCGCGGTTCACGCCGACGCCGACTGTGTTGCGGCACAGATGACGGCGCCCCGCGCGGCAGTTTCGACAGAAGCCACAGGTAATGTGGCCTTCGCCGGAGACACGGTCGCCAATGGCAAAGCCGCGCACTTCCTGGCCCATCTCGACGATTTCACCGACGTATTCATGTCCGACGTGCATCGGCACGGGGATCGTCTTTTGCGCCCAGTCGTCCCATTTCCAGATGTGAATATCGGTGCCGCAGATCGCGGTGCGCGTGATGCGGATCATCACGTCGTTGTGGCCGACTTCGGGCTTTTTCACGCGCGTGAGCGTAAGCCCGGGCGCGCGTTCGAGTTTTGCAAGTGCTTTCATGTGATGGCCTCCGTTTCAGATAACGCCAAGCGTCTTGCCGACGCGCGCGAACGCATCGACGGCGCGATCGATCTGCGCCGGCGTATGCGCCGCGCTCATCTGCGTGCGGATGCGCGCCCGGCCTTTTGGCACCACGGGAAACGAGAAGCCGATGACATAGACGCCTTCTTGCAGCAGCGCGTCGGCCATGCGCGAGGCGAGCTGCGCGTCGCCGAGCATCACCGGAATGATCGGATGTTCGCCCGGCACGAGCGTGAAGCCGAGCGCACTCATGGCGTCGCGGAAATGCGCGCCGTTTGCGCGAACGCGCTCGCGCAACTTCGCACCTTCTTCACTGGCAAGCAGGTCGAGTACCTTGAGCGAAGCCGCGGCGATGCTGGGCGTGAGCGTGTTCGAAAAGAGATATGGACGCGAACGCTGCCGCAGCAACTCGACGATTTCCCCGCGCGCGGCGACATACCCGCCCGATGCGCCACCGAGCGCCTTGCCAAGCGTGCCCGTGATGATGTCGACACGCGACAGCACCCCGCAATGCTCGGGCGTGCCGCGCCCGTTTTCGCCGATGAATCCCACCGCGTGCGAATCGTCGACCATGACGAGCGCACCGTACCGGTCCGCCAGATCGCACATGCCGGCGAGGTCGGCGATGATGCCGTCCATCGAAAACACACCGTCGGTGGCAACAAGCTTGAATCGCGCGCCGGCCGCGTCCGCTTCCTGCAACTTCGCTTCGAGATCGGCGAGGTCATTGTTCCGGTAACGAAAACGTTTTGCCTTCGACAGGCGCACGCCATCGATAATGCTGGCGTGATTCAGTTCGTCGCTGATGATCGCGTCGGATTCATCGAGGAGCGTCTCGAACAGGCCACCGTTCGCATCGAAACAGCTGGAGTACAGGATGCAGTCGTCCGTTTGCAGAAACGCGGCGATCGCGCGCTCCAGTTCCTTGTGCACCGTCTGCGTGCCGCAGATGAAACGCACCGATGCCATGCCGAATCCGTCCCGGTCGAGCCCGTCCTTGGCGGCGGCCACGAGCCGCGGATCGTTCGCGAGGCCCAGATAGTTGTTGGCGCAGAAGTTCAGCACATCGGCGCCGCTCTCAAGGCGAACGTCGGCCGACTGCGGACTGGCGATCACGCGCTCGGTCTTGTAAAAACCGTCGCTACGAATCTGCTCAACCGTGCTGCGCAGATGGGCGAGAAAGGGTTCACGCATGAATCAGTCTCCTGAATGGCCCGGCGGATCGCGCCGTGGCATTAGCTCGTGGACCGGCAGCCTGTTATAGTCGGCTGTCAGCTTTACCGGATAAATTCGTTTTTTCGAACACAAGTTCGGTATGTCGAACAACTTTAAACGATAGGTCACCCGATGGCAAGTTCCGGAACGCGCCGCACGTCGACAGCGTCCCCTCCCGCATCCGCAGCCCAGACTGCTTCGACGGTTGCGGCCCCCCCGCGCGTGGGCGAGCAGATCCAGCGCCTGCGTAGCGAACGGCGGATGACGCTCGACGATCTCTCCCGCGCAGCCGGTGTATCGAAATCGATGCTGTCGGAAATCGAGCGCGACAAAGCCAATCCTACGATCGCGGTGGCGTGGCGTCTCACGAATGCGCTTGGCGTCAGCCTCGATTCGCTGTTCACCCAGCAAAAGCCACCGGAAGCCATCGCCGTATCCGGACCCCACGAAATTCCGACGCTGAGCGGCCACGACAGCCGCTATCAATTGCGCGTATGGGGGCCGATCGAACTCGCGGGCAAGTTCGAGTGGTACGAGCTGACGCTGCAACCAGGCGGCGCACTCGTCTCGAACGCCCACGAGCCCGGCACGCGCGAACATCTGACGGTGCTGCACGGCACGATCGAAATCGAAGCTGCGGGCACAAGCCGCAAGCTGAAAGCCGCCGACACCGCGCGCTACATCGCCGACGAACCGCATGCGATCCGCAACGCAGGAAAAGGCGAGGCAAAAGCCTTGCTGGTGGTGATTCACGGGTGAGCCTCCGCGCTCATGCAACGCCTTCACGATAGCGCAGCGAGGCCGCTCCAGGCATCGGCCGGATGGCCGAGGTTGCGCCAACTACTGTATATTTGTACAGTGTTGGCGGATTGACCGGAGCCCAAAATGAACCACTCGAACGAGCATGACCTCGCCGCGCTGCGCTTCCAGGCGGCCGCGCGCGATCTCGAACACATCGTGCGCCACATCGCTGCACGCTATATCGCGCAGCAGGTACCGCTGACGTGGCGGCTACTGCACGCAATCGAAGCGGAGGCGCAGGCCGATCTGGGCTTCGCGAGCCGCCACGACGCGTTTTTGCTGGTGCTGTTTCAGCGGCCGGATAACCTGCCCTATCCGGAAACCGACGACACGGTGGATTTCGGCGCCTCGAACGCGTTGCCAGCGGTGTTCGCCTTCGCGGTCAATGCCTATGAGAAGGCGAACGTCGCCTCGATGCAGTCCGCGAGCAAGCGGGCGGCGGCAATGCGCCCCCGCGCCTGGGGCGGTTAAGCGAAGGGGATTTCGTCCGCCAGGGTGGCGCTGGAGGTCGACGCATCGCGGAAGGCGGCCTTCTGAAGCCGTGCTGGGTGCTGAATGCGTCCGAAGATCGGTGAACCTGGGGGCCGCTGGTGTGTTGACCGTGTGCCTTGCGTCTGGAAGACATCACTTGAATGCCCTACTATTCACGCAACTAACGGATATTCAGTCATGGTCCCTTCGCCCCCCTCTTCACAGCCACAACGGCAGCCGGCCAGCACCGATCTGTTCGACCAGCAACGCGAAGACTGGCGACGCGATCCTCGCATCGCGTTCGACGCCTGGCTTGCGGGTCAACAGTTCCGTCGCTCATCGGCCGATGTGTATCGTGCGCAGTGGGGGCTGTTTCTCGACTGGTTGAAAGTGCGTCGCAAGAGTCTCACGACCGTCGATATGCACACCATCGCCGATTTCGTCGCCGGTCTGGATATCCGAAAACCGCAACGGGCCCGGTATTTAAGACTGATTGAGCGCGTGCTCGATCACGTCCGCGAAATCGAACTGGCATCGACCAACCCTGCGCGCTTTATTGCGCAGGATGGAGACGCCGCATGGCGCAATGCGCGGGACAATGAACCAACCGGCTTTCTCACTTCGGTCGAACGATCGCTTCTGGTTGCCCATCTGTTCTCGCCACTCGCTGATCTCTCGATTGCGGCTCGATGGCGTGAGCGTCGCGACCGCGCTTTGATCGCGGTTTTTCTCGGTGGCGGCCTCAAGACCGGCGAAGCACGGACGCTAACCATTAGTTGCGTGAATCCAGGTTCGCCGTGGGTTCTGGTCGAGTCCGCCAATCCTGCCTTCACGCGACGCGCCCGGCTCTCTCCGTTCGCCGTCGCCGTCATGGATGCATGGCTTGCCGAGCGGCGCCTTTCCGAACTGGCCGGCAATCTTGTGTTTCCCGCGTCGCCTTCCGGACGGCCGATGCACAAGGCGACGATGTTGCGATCGGTCGATGCGCTGATCGATGCCGCGGGCATTTCGGACGCGCGTGCGACGCGCGCCAGTCCGCATACATTGCGTAATACCTACGCGGCGGATCTCTTCGAAGCCGGGGTCGAACCGGAACTCGTGGGCCAGTGGCTCGGGTTCATGCAGCCCGTCTCTTCGAACCGGCTGCATCGTGCGTGGCAAAACTGGATGACCGAGCAGGATGTACCGGCGAATGACGTTCCCGATCCAGCCTCATCAACCCGTTCTATCTAGCTATCTGACCGGCCGGGCCGGGCGCGCGCCGATTTCACATCCCGAAAACGCTCACCTACAGGCTCCCGAAACGGCTCACCGTTACCGGCTGTCGATCGCGAGTTGCCCCGCTGGGTGTTTGTGTTTTGTCATCCGATTCGCTTTTAGTTGGTCGCGGAAGCGGAAACGGGCCTCCCAGACAGAAACTGTGCCACAGCCTGAAGTCTGGAATCGCCCAGGCCCGACGAGTGCTCGCATTCCGGACACTGCAGTTCGAAGCGATGATCGACTTGCGACAACTCTGGTTCTCCGTCCCCACATTTCGGGCAGTGAAGCGGAAGGGCGACCTGAGTGTCGGCGAGGGTTCCGATCGCGCGCACTTCGTCGGGCGTCAGGCGGCCGGCGCCGGCCAGCGCGCCCAGCAAACCGGCGATGGCGGGATCGATGCCTTCCTGGGCACGCAAGGCAGCCACTTCCTTGCTCAGTGCATCGATTTCGTCTGACTGCTCACGAACCTGCGCATCCAGCCGGTCGCCGCGGGCCTTAGACGAAGCAATCTGCTGAATGAAGTCGAATTCCTTGCGGCTCGCGTCGCGCACGCCAGATTGATAGGTTGCCGCCATGCTGCGCAGCGAGTCGAGTTCGACGAGCATCGGCTTGACCCGACGTTCAGCTTCGGCGACAGCATCCTTGATCTGCTGCGCGTAATGTTCGGTGCTCTGTCGCATGTCCGCATGCAGGGCATCGATGCGGTCGCGTAATCCGGCATTGGTGGCCTGCTCGATATCGAGGCGTTTGCGAAGCGCTTCGGTTTCCGCTTCGAGACGTCGGACCATGGCCTGCAGACCTTCCTGATGCGCCGACCCGTGCGAATTCGCGGCGGCGAGTTCCGTTTCCAGTTCGCGGATCCGGTTCCATGCGGCATCGGCGCGTATTTCCGCACGCTCGATCGCTTCCTCGGATGCGTCGAGGCGAATTTCCGCTTCGCGAGTTTTCTGTTCAGCAGCTTCGACCTGGTGTTGCATCGTCGCG
>CALFSF010000019.1 GCA_937917025.1 uncultured Paraburkholderia sp. | reverse complement strand
GCGGCCGGAGCGCGTGATGTAGCTGTGGGCAAAATCCATCAGGCCGAGCGTCATGTGCTGCGGAAAGCGCTCGTACCAGTCGGCGCTGGCGCGCGCGGCAGTGACGAGCTTCTTCACCACCGGCTTGCGCCCTGTCTCATAGCGCGCAAGCGCCGCTGGAATATCGGACGCGTCTTCCAGCGCCTTGATCAGCGCGATGGCATCCTCCATCGCAAGCCGGGTGCCCGACCCGATCGAGAAATGCGCCGAATGCAGCGCATCGCCGATCAAAACGATATTCCCGAACGACCAGTGCTCGTTCCAGATCCATGGAAAATTGCGCCACACCGATTTGTTCGACAGCAGCGGATGGCCGCCCAGCACGCCGGCGAATACCTGCTCACAGATCGCGCGGGATTGATCGACGGATTTCTCCGCAAAACCGTAGCGCTGCCAGGTGGCGCGGTCGCATTCGACCAGGAACGTGCTCATGTCCGGCGCGTAGCGGTAGTGATGCGCATTGAAGGCGCCGAGATCGGTCTCGACGAAGGTCTGCGACAGCGTCGGGAACGGCTTCGTGGTGCCATACCAGGCGAACTTGTTGCTTGAGTAAGACAGGCTGGCGCCGAAGTCGCCTTCGAACTGGCGGCGGACCGCGGAGTTGAGCCCGTCGGCGGCGACGATCAGGTCGTAACCTTTGAGTTCATCGAGCGATTGAAGCTGCGTGTTGAAACGCGGCGCGATGCCGACATCGCGCACGCGCTGCTGCAGGATGGTCAGCAGGTCGAGCCGGCCGATCGACGAGAAGCCGACGCCGTCGATCTCGATGCTCTCGCCGCGCAGGTTCAGCGTGATGTTGCGCCAGCTTTCCATCCGCGGTGCGATGGCGTCGACCGTCTCCGGATCGTCGGCGCGTAAAAAGTCCAGCGCCTGATCGGAGAACACCACGCCGAATCCCCACGTGGCGCCGGCCTCGTTCTGCTCGAACAGATCGACGTGGGACTCCGGATGCCGTTTCTTCCAGAGACAGGCGAAGTAGAGCCCCGCCGGTCCTCCGCCGACCACCGCGATACGCACGCTTCCCTCCCCGATCCATTGTCGATGGATATGCCGCGGCCGAGCCCGCCGGTCCGGCCGGACGTTCATCACGCGGCATTTCCACATCGTACAATTGATTTCTTGATATGCAAAGACGGATCATGCACTATCCTGCATGAACCGCGGCCGGGGCGGGTTTTCGCCGGTCACAGGTTCGCCGCAAGCCGTCGCGGTTTGCCTTGGGTTTGCCGCAACGGATTCCGAAGGGATCAACGCCTTGCCGACCGATCCAGCGAACGGCCAGACGGCTTCAGATGGGACGGCTATCGCGGCGCCGGCGCGGCGTGGCATTCAATCAGTGACGACGGGTTTTCGCGTGCTCGCTGCGTTAGCATCAGAGCCGGAATCGGCAACGCTCGGCATCATCGCCGCGCGCGCAAAACTCTCCGCATCGCAGGCGCATCGTTATCTCGCGAGCCTGATCGCGTCCGGCATGGCGCATCAGGACGCAGCGTCCGGCCGCTACAACCTCGGACCGCAAGCGATCCAGATCGGCCTCGCCGCGCTCGCGCGCACCGATGTGTTCGCCGAGGCCGACCCCGCAATCGCCGATTTCGTGCGGAAAACCGGCAGAACCACGCTGATCGCAGCGCTTGGACCATTGGGTCCGACTATCGTGCGATGGCATGCGGGACGCATTCCGGTCAGCACATCACTGTCGGTCGGCTCGGTGTTGCTGCTCATCGGCTCCGCCACCGGCCACGTCTTCCTCGGTTTCATGCGCGACGACGAAGCCGAAGGCGCAATCGCCCATCTCGTCCCGGCCGCGGCGCATCGCCGCACGCGCGATGCCGCTGCGATCCGCAAAAATGTGCGCGCGGCGATGTCAGCTTCCGTCGATGAGATGCTGATCCCTGGCCTCCGCGCCACCGCGGTGCCGATCCTCGATATTCAGGACCGCGCCGCGCTTGTCGTGACTGTCATGGCGACGCCCGCCTTCGCCCGCCGCGACGATAAAGCCGTGGTCGAAACG
>CALFSF010000018.1 GCA_937917025.1 uncultured Paraburkholderia sp. | reverse complement strand
GCTTCCCACAGCGGCTTGCCGGTCTCGCGGCCGATCGCTTCGGCGATCGCTTCCTTGCGCTCCGTCAGCAGCGCGGCAAAGCGGCGCACGATCGCGATGCGGGCGTCGAAGTCGAGCGCGGCCCACGATTGAAACGCGTTGCGGGCGCTGCGCACGGCGCGCTCGACGTCGTCGGCGGAGGCGCCGCGGCCCTCCCACACGACCTGATCCGTGCCCGGATTGCGCGAAGCGAATGCGGGACCGGTGCCGGCGGCCCATTCGCCGTCGATGAAAAGCTCGTTCATGATCGTCCTTGTTTTGATTTCAGCGGCAGCACGCGCACGGCGTCGCCGGCACGCACGCCGAGCGCGGCGGCGTCTTCGGCCGTGAGACGGAACACGCCCGCCTCCGGCACGCCGGGCGCCACGCCCACGCGAAAACCGGTCAGCGAAGTATTCGAAACCAGCGCGCGCTGCCCTTCGTGATGCGCGAGCGGCGCGCCGGTTTCAACCGGCACGACCACGCTCTCGCGCACCGTGCGCAGGTCGGCGACGTGGCATTCGAGCACCGGACCCGCATCGAAAATATCGACGTGATTCTCGTAGCGCAGCCCCTCCGATTCGAGCATGCGGCGCGCGGGAATCGTGTCGCCATGCGTGAGCCCGACGCAATCCTGCGCTTCCTGCGGCAGCAGATCGACATACACCGGATAACGCGGCATCAGTTCGGCGAGAAACGCCTTGCGCCCGTGCGAGCTGAGGTAATCGGCCGCGTTGAAATCGATCTGGTAGAAATGCGAGCCGACCGCGCGCCAGAACGGCGACGATCCGTTCGCATCGAAATGCCCGCGCAGTTCGGCGCAGATACGTTGCGGAAAACGCTCGGGAAACTGCGCGATAAACATGAAGCGCGAGCGCGACAGCAGGCCGCCGACGCCGCTCGTGCGGTAGCGCGGGCTGAGAAAAAGCGAACACACTTCCGCGTAGCCCGTCAGATCGTGCGAGATGTTGAGCGCGCGCATCTTCGTCCAGATGCCGAGATCCTGGCTCGCATGCACCACCGTGCTCACGCGATAGTTGTAGAACGGCTGCTCGAGCCCGACCGCGGTTTCGATGCCGCAGACGCCGGCCACGTCGCCCGTCGCCGTATCTTCCATCACGAAGAAGTAGCCCTCCTCGTGCGGCGCGGCCTGGCCTTCCATCGTGCGGCGCGCGCGTTCGACGCGCGCGGTGAGCGCGTCACAGTCCGGCTTGAACGTGGTGAGACCTGGGCCCGTCTCGTGAGCGAGCGCGACGAGCGCGTCCACATCGCCCGTCTGCACGACGCGAACGACGATCATTGTGCTTCTCCCGGGTATTCGTTCTGTGCGGTCTGATGAAGCGGCACGCAGCGCACCGTATCGCCGTCCCGCACGCCGAGTGCGTCACGTACCGCGGCCGGCAACGCGGCGCCCGTTGCGCTGTCGACGGACAGATCCGCCAGCACGCAGCGGAAATCGCCTTCGCGGTTGCTCGCCAGCAGATACGTCGGACCCTGTGCGGCCGAAGCCGTTTCGCGCACCACGCGGTTTTCGTTGCGCGCCACGCAGGCCGCGCGATCGATCTGCGCGGTCAGCACCGGGCCCGCATCGAAAATGTCGATGTAGCGATCGGTTTCGAAGCCTTCTTCCTGATGGATGTCGTAAGCGAGCCATGCCTTTTCGTCGGGCTCGCCCAGCACGCGCTGCGCGGCTTCCGGCAGCAACGGCACGTACACCGGATAGCTCGGCATGACTTCGGCGATGAACGTGCGGCTTCTGCCACCCGATTCGATTTCGATGTCGGCGAAATCGCGGCCGAAGAACTTGCGGCCCACGGCTTCCCAGAACGGTGACACGCCCGCGTCGTCGGTTACGCCGAGCAGCAGCGAAAACACTTCCGGCGTGAAGCGCTTGCGATTCGCGGCGATATACATCATGCGCGAGCGCGACATCAGATGCGCCGCCGCATCGCCACGCAGCGACGGATCGATATAGAAACCCGCGAGACGGCTCTTGCCCGTCAGTTCGTGCGACATCGTGAGCGCGTGAATCTTGCGGCTGACGTGCAGCTCGCGCGACGCGTGAATCAACGCGTCGTTACGAAACACGTAGAACGGTTCCGAATAACCCGCTGCCGCGACGATGCTCGCCGTGCCGAGCAGCTTGCCGGTGGCGGCATCCTCGAGCACGAACAGATAGAACTCTTCACTCGGAAAATCGATTTCCGCGCGAAACGAATCCTCCGACAACGCGATGCGCGCTTCCAGCAGCCGCCGGTCGTGCGGCAACGAATGCAGCACCGGTTGGGCCGTGAGCGCCATGTGTTCGAGCGCATCGAGATCGGCAAGACGGCTGGGGCGTACGAAGAGCATCATCGTTCCAGTGGTTGAATGCGATGCGGTGGATCAGCGTGCCGTTTCGGCCGCCGTGGTGGCCGTGTTCGTCGCGGTAATAACCGCTTCGATCGCCTTTTCGACGCGTGCGAGGCCTTCGTTCAGGTCGTCGAGCGGCATCACGAGCGACGGCGCGAAGCGCAGCACGTCCGGGCCCGCCATCAGCATCATCGCGCCGTGGTTCGCGGCGGCGGTGACGAAGTCTTTCGCGCGGCCCCTGAACGGGTCGTTGAGTTCGGCGCCGATCAGAAGGCCCTTGCCGCGCACGTCCTTGAAGATGCCAAAACGTTCGTTGATCTTCGCGAGCTTTACCTTCAGCAGATCGCTGCGGGTACGCACGCCTTCGAGCACGGCAGGCGCGCTGATCAGCTCGACCACCTTGTCGGCGATCGCGGCGGCGAGCGGATTGCCGCCGTACGTCGTGCCATGCACGCCGACCTTGAAATGCGCGGCGATCGCGCTCGTCGTCAGCATCGCGCCGATCGGGAAGCCGTTGCCGAGCGCCTTCGCGGTGGTCAGGATGTCCGGCGTCACGCCCGTGTCCTGATACGCGTAAAAATAGCCGCTGCGGCCCACGCCCGTTTGTACCTCGTCAAAAATCAGCAGTGCGCCGTGCTGGTCGCAGGCTTCGCGCAGCGCTTTCAGGAACGCCGGATCGGCCGGGATCACGCCGCCCTCGCCCTGGATCGGCTCGACGATCACCGCGCACGTCTTCGCACCGATGGCCTTCAGCGCAGCCCCGGTGTCGTTGTACGGCAGATGGATGATGCCTTCCGGAATCGGGCCGAAGCCTTCCGAATACTTCGGCTGGCCGCCGACGCTCACCGTGAAGAACGTGCGGCCATGAAACGACTGCGTGAACGACACGATTTCGTATTTGTCCGCGCCGAAACGGTCGAACGCGACGCGGCGCGCGAGCTTCAGCGCCGCTTCGTTCGCTTCGGCGCCCGAGTTCGCGAAGAACGCGCGATCGGCGAACGTCAGCGCTTCGAGGCGCTTTGCAAGGCGCAGCACCGGTTCGTTCGTGTAACCGTTACCGACATGCCAGAGCTGGCTGCCCTGCTCCTCCAGCACCTTCAGCAGCGCCGGATGCGAATGGCCGAGCGCCGTGACGGCGATGCCGCCCGCGAAGTCGACATAGTCGCGGCCCTGCGTATCCCAGACGCGCGAACCCTCGCCGCGCACCGGCACGAACGCGGCGGGCGAGAACAGCGGCACCATCACTTCGTCGAAGGTCTGGCGCGTCACAGTCAGGTCGTTCATGGCAATTCCTCGTTCAGTAATGTCACTAGTGTAGGAAAACGCCCGCGCGCCGTCTTGCTCATACGCGACGCGTTTCCATCGAAGTTGCTGCCCGGCGGGCCGCCCAATCCCGATTGGCGCCGCCCGGGCCTCGTCAATCCGTATCGGGCGGCTCGATCAGCGCGGCCGGGCGCGGCTCGCCGGTGGGCGCCGCGCGGCCGTGCTGCTTCTCGATGTAATTGCGACGATCCTCGCGCGGTGTGACGCCGAAATGTTCGCGATACGCGTTGGAAAAATGCGCCGCCGACGAAAATCCGCACGCGAGACTGATCTGCACCACCGATTTGCTGGTGCGCTGAAGCTGCGTGCGCGCCTTCGAAAGCCGCAGCCCGTGGTAATAGCGCGACGGCATCGCTGCCAGGTACTGGCGAAACAGACGTTCGAGCTGCCGCCGCGACACGCCGACGAGATTCGCGATTTCGTCGGTGGTGAGCGGGTCTTCGATATTCGCTTCCATCAGCAGAAGCGCGTCGTTCAGACGCGGATGACGCTCGCCGGGCGCGGTCACGAACGGAATGCGCTGGCGTTCCTCGCCCGCGCGCAGCACGCCGACGCCGAGCGTATCGGCGATGCGCCCGGCGAGTTCCGGCCCGTGTTCGCGGCCGATCATCGCGAGCATGAAGTCGACCGTCGCCTGGCCGCCCGCGCAGGTCGCGCGATCGCGGTCGATTTCGAAGATCTGCTGGGTGACGATCGAGCGCTCGAACTGCTCGGTGAACTGCTGGTAGGTTTCCCAGTTCACGCTCACGCGGTAACCGGAGAGCTGGCCCGCCATCGCGAGCCACCACACGCCGTGATGAATGCCGGTGACGAGCGGCGTGCGCTGTCCGACGCGCGAAAGGCTCGCGAGAAAGAGCCGGTAATCGGCGAACTGCTGAAAGCGCTCGCTGACGACGATCAGCCAGTCGCACGAAACCGCGTCGCCGAACGCGGCATCGGCGGGCCACTGCGCGCCGCCCGACAGCGGCACGGGCCGGCCGTCCCACGAACACACCTGCCAGCGATACAGCGCGCGTCCGTCGATTTCGTTGGCGAGCGTGAGCGCGTCGACAATCGGTCCGACGCCCGACATCGACACGGGCGGCAACGCAACGATCGCGACCTGGGTCGTACGTGCCGGACTGGACGGGCGAGGCATCTGGAGGTTAAACCGCCGGGGCGGCAGGCATTATTTGAGGCTGCCGGACAGGAACTGCTTCAGGCGTTCGCTGCGCGGCGTGGTCAGCACTTCGGCGGGCAGGCCCTCTTCTTCCGTGCGCCCCTGATGCAGGAACATCACATGGTTCGACACGTTGCGCGCGAAACCCATTTCGTGCGTGACGACGATCATCGTGCGGCCTTCGTCGGCGAGCTTCTGCATCACCTTCAGCACTTCGCCGACGAGCTCGGGATCGAGCGCGGAAGTCGGTTCGTCGAACAGCATCACGTCCGGGTCCATCGCGAGCGCGCGCGCGATCGCGACACGCTGCTGCTGGCCGCCGGAAAGATGCGACGGGTACTGTTTTTCGAGGCGCGGCGCGAGCCCCACCTTCTCCAGATACACGCGGGCGCGCTCTTCCGCTTCGCGCCGCGACAGGCCGAGCACATGAATCGGCGCCTCGACGATGTTCTCCAGCACGTTCATGTGCGCCCACAGGTTGAAATGCTGGAACACCATCGCGAGTTTCGTGCGGATGCGTTGCAGCTGCTTCTGGTCGGCGACTTCGAGATTGCCGTGACTGTCGGCTTTCGTGCGCACCGCTTCGCCATCGACGACGATCTGCCCCGCGTTCGGCCGCTCCAGAAAATTGATGCAGCGCAGAAACGTGCTCTTGCCCGAACCGCTCGCGCCGATGATGCTGATCACGTCGCCCTTGTTCGCGTTCAGCGACACGCCTTTGAGCACTTCGTTGTCGCCGTAGCGCTTGTGGATGTCCTGCACGGCGAGCTTGCAGGCTTCGGTTTGAGTCGTATGGAGCAAGATGCTCTCCCGGTAAATACGCAGGCTGTTCTGCGAGAGGGTGCAACACAGTGACCAGCGGCATCATGCGCGCCGCCGGACCGGATCCGGCAGATGGCGCCTAGTGCGTGCGCACGGCCAGATACGCAAGCCAGCGGCGCTCGGCACGCCGGAACCCCGCGACCAGCGCGAACGATACCGCGCAGTAGATCAGCGCCGCGATGCCGAACGCCTCGAACGAGCGGTAGGTGGCCGAATTCACGTCCCGCGCGACCTTGAGAATGTCCGGCACCGTCGCGGTGAAGGCGACGGTCGTGGCATGCAGCATCAGGATCACTTCGTTACTGTACAACGGCAGCGCGCGGCGCAGCGCGGACGGTATCACAATGCGGCGATACATCGTGAAGCCGCTCATGCCATACGCGCGGGCCGCTTCCACCTCGCCGTGCGGGGTCGAGCGGATCGCACCCGCGAAAATCTCGGTCGTGTAGGCGCAGGTATTGAGCGCGAACGCGAGGATCGCGCAGTAAAAGCCGCTGCGAAAGAACGCGTCGAGCAGTGAGTGCGCGCGCACGAATTCGAGGCTGTAAACGCCGGTGTAGATCAGCAGCAGTTGCACGTAAAGCGGCGTGCCGCGAAAGAGGTACGTATAGAAGCGCACCGGCATCGACAGCCAGCGCTTTTTCGACACGCGCGCGACAGCAAGCGGAATCGACATCACGAAGCCAAAGCCGATCGAGACGACCAGCAGCCACAGCGTGACCGCGAGCCCCGACATGCGGTGGCCGTCCCAGAACAAAAACGCGCGCCAGTATTCGGTGAGAATTTCAGTCATGATGGCCTCAAAGGTCCGCGTGGCGTACGCCGGTCGAGTAGCGGCGCGTCAGCCACACGAGCGCGAAGTTCGACACCGTCGTGATCGCGAGATAGATCAGCGCCGCGACGGCGATGAAGAAGAACATGTTGAACGTGCTTTTGCCCGCGTCCTGGGCGGCTTTCACGACGTCGGCGAGGCCGATGATCGAGACCAGCGCGGTCGCCTTCACGAGCACCTGCCAGTTGTTGCCGATGCCCGGCAGCGCGAAGCGCATCATCTGCGGAAACAGGATGCGGGTGAACACGCGCACGCCGCTCATGCCGTACGCGCTACCCGCCTCGAGCTGGCCGCGCGGCACCGCGAGAAACGCGCCGCGAAACGTCTCGGTGAAGTACGCGCCGTAAATGAAGCCCAGCGTGAGCACGCCCGCGACGAACGGATCGATGTCGAACTGCGGCAGGTTGAGCGCATCGGTGAAATTGTTGACCGCGATCTGGATGCTGTAGAAAAGCAGCAGCATCAGCACGAGGTCGGGCACCGAACGGATCAGCGTCGTGTAGCCGGTTGCGACCATACGTAACGGCCGGTTGAACGAGAGTTTCGCCGCCGCGCCCGCGAGGCCGAGCAGCACGGATGCCGCGAGCGACAGCACCGAAAGCTCGATCGTCTGCATGGTGCCGGCAAGCAGCAACGGACCAAAGCCGTATAGGACCACGGGTGTCTCCATCGAAGTATTGTCTTGAGGGCCGGCCCGAACGCGTGCGGCGGCAACGCGGCCTTCGTGTATGGCGCGGATACTCGCAGGCGAAAAAAATTTTCTCAAAGACCCGCGCTGTTATTGCTGCATCGCATCAAATGACGTTCGCACGCGGCTAAAGCGTTCGGCGCCCGTTCTGGCGGCCCGGATCGTGCTGTAAGGGGATTGCATGCAGCGCTTGCCACACGTGTTTTTGGCAAGTTTTGAGTCGCTTTTTCGATAGACGGAATGCGTACGAGGCGGGGCTTTTCGCTAGACTTGATGCTCGCAGCGACGCCATTCCGCAGGCCCGCACTCCGCCCTTACCTCACGTTAAGCGAGCCCGCATGACAGACCGGTTCGATTCCACGACACTCGACGCCTATTCGCAAGGCGCCGCCCGCTACAGCCAGGACTGGCTCGACCAGCCGCCGCCCGCGGACATGTATGCGCTCCTTGCCACGCATCTGCTGCCGGGCGGGCTCACCGCCGATATCGGTTGCGGCAACGGGCGCGACGTCGCGTGGATGGCGGCGAACGGTTACCGGGTAACCGGCTTCGACGCGTCGCCGGGTTTGCTTGCCGAAGCGCGCCGGCTCAATCCGGACCTGACGTTTCGCGCGGCTTCATTGCCCACGCTGCCGGAGATTGACGAGACGTTCGACAACGTCGTGTGCGAAACGGTGATCATGCATTTGCCGGCCACCTCGGTCACGCTCGCCGTCGATAACCTGCTGCGTATCCTGAAGCCGAACGGCGTGCTGTATCTCTCGTGGCGCGTGACCGAAGGCGAAGACCAGCGACAGCAGGACGGCAGGCTCTATAGCGCGTTCGAACCCGCACGGGTAATCGACGCGCTGGGCAACTGCGCGATCCTGCTGTTCGAGGACGTGACGAGCGCAAGCTCGGGCAAGCGCATCTGCCGCGTGATCGCATCGAAGCGCGAAGGCGAAATCTGACGCGTGCGTAGCGGGCGCGGTGTTCGCTCAGTCCATGCCGAGCCGCGACTTGATGGCCGGCATCATGGTTTCGACGGCCGCGCGGCCTTCTTCGATCGCGGGCGCCGCGCGATGAAAATCGAAAGTGCCCATGCCGCCCAGACGCGGCTGGATAAGGATATCCGCGGGTTCCCCGGCAAGCCGGCTGCGCGTGATGCGCACCTGCATGATGTCGATGCTCTGTGCGATCGAACTCAGCATCGAAGGCACGCGTGCACTGGGCGGCGGCGGCACGCGCACGTCGCCCGTGCCGGACGTCCGGTCGTTTTCGGGCGCGAGCCAGCGCGGCCACGGCTTGCCGTTCTTGCGCAACGCGACCGGCGGCGGCGCATCCGCATCCGCATCTGCTTCGACGAGCGCCCCGGTGTCGCCGGGCACGGGCAGCGGCAAGGGCACCGGTGTATCGGCCACCAAACCGCCCAGATCGCGTCCGTTGAGAATATCGCTATTCAGGTCGATCGCGATCACGTAATCGGCCCGCATCCCGCGCGCGACCGACACCGGTACCGGATTCGTCAGGCCGCCGTCGACAAGCCACGCGCCGTCGTGCAGCACCGGCGTGAAGATGCCCGGAATCGCGATCGACGCGCGCACGGCGTCCACCACGCTTCCCTCCTGCATCCAGATCTCGCGGCCCGAATCGAGTTCGGTCGCGACAGCGGCGAACGGCATTTTGAGGTCGCGGATTTCGCAGCCGTTGAACCGTTGCGCGAAGAGCTGGATGACCTTGCGTCCGCCCAGCAATCCGCCGGAAAAACGCAGGTCGAGCAGCCGCACGACGGTTTGCCACGTCAGCCGCGAGACCCACTCCTCGAGCCAGTCGAGATCGCCGTTCGCGTAGACCGCGCCGATGAGCGCGCCGATCGACGTGCCGCACACGACGTCCGGCCGGATACCCGCGTCCTGCAACGCGCGGATTGCGCCGATATGAGCCCAGCCGCGGGCAGCGCCGCCGCCGAGTACGAGCCCGATGCGACGAGGCGGGCGCCGACGAATCATTGTTGTTCTCCTGTCGACCAGAGTTCGCGCTTTAGCGCGTTACTCTGGTCCCATGCAACTTGTTGCGGTCGACCAGAGTTGGCGCTTTAGCTGTCGACCAGAGTTCGCGCTTTAGCGCGTTACTCTGGTCCCATGCACAGCACTTACTCTGGTCCCATGCAACTCGTTGCGGTCGACCAGAGTTCGCGCTTTACCGTCCACGAATAATGTCCGAGCGCGACGTCGTATAAACCTTACCCTGTGCATCGAAATGCACGTTGAAGAACGCTTCGGGCGTCACGCCGCCTTCCAGCCACTTCCAGCTCCACACCGTTTCAGGCTTGAGCGGATAGCGGGCGATTTCACCGGGCTTGCCGAGCAGGCGCCGCACTTCGTCTTCGGTCATGCCGGCGTGAACCTTCGCGAAGTTCGCTGCGCTCAGCACCTGGGTGATCGCGGCAAGACGTCCGTCGCGGCCGATGTCGACCATATACGTGTTGAGCCCCTGTGGGCCGCGCGGATACTCGAGGCGCTTCGAGCCGTCGGTGAAGGTGCGCTCCGTTTCCGGCTTGCCCATCTGGCTTCGAATCTGGTCTTCGGTGGTGATGCCGGGCGTGAGGCCCTTCAGCAGCAGCGAATCCGGTTTGACGGCGTTAAAGAAGTCCTTGAGTTTTTGCACGGCCTGGTCGCTCTGTTGGTCGTTGCACGCGGCAAGCGAAAGCGCCGCGCCCACCGCGAGCGTGGCAACGACGGGCAATCTGGAATGAAACACCATCCTGATAGCGGCTCTCATGATGTATGAATGATGCGCTACAGGATAACCGCCCGTCATCAAAAGGGCGAGTCTTCAGCGGTGGGAGCGTGCGTGCGCGCAAATCGAAAGGCTCGCGACATCGCCGTGCAGGCACTCTGCAATATGGCGACGTGGCATTGCGCTTCACGCGGACATAAAAAAAGACGCCTGGCAGCGGCGCGGCATGCGGTGCGACAGATCAGGCGAGCGCCTGTGTGTGCATGTGTCCGCGATGCCGACCGCTGCTCGCGGTCGTCTGGTCCCTCGACTTGAATCGATTCGGGTGACGACAATCTAGACGCAATCCGCCGCTTAGGCGAGAGCGCGTTTACACCGACTCGGCAGATGAATCCGCGCATCAGGCGAAAGCGTTGCAGCATGCGTGACAGGAAAAAACCCCGCGCATCGCTCGACGCTTCATCCAGCGATTCAAACGCGCGAATGAACATGGCGGCATGTGGAAGCGCATCCACAAAAAAGGCACCGCGCGCGAATCGCCGCACCGACGATCGCGTCGATTGACCTGACCGGTCCGGATCGCCCGGGTTTGTTCTGCGTAGCCGACCTACGCGTGACAATGCCGGGCCGGTCAGCGTCAAATGCCCAGCACGGTTGTCGCTTCCTGCAAGACCGTCAGCGTGTCCGCGCAGGAAGCGGCATCTTCACGCTAGCGCGTAGCGGATGTTGTTTCTGTGCGACGTCACACGCATGTGTCTTTTTCCCGCCGTGCATGCCTCGGTGTGAACATGCGCCGCAACACCCTTTCGAAGACAGGGGCTTGTTTCGGCCGTCAGCGAAAATGCGGGCGCTTTGGCACAATCGCGCTTTGCCTGTTCAGCGGGCGGCCGACGCGCGTTCCGGATATTTCGTCCGGCGCAGTCCGCCTCGCGTGAGGCGCCGGACACCCCTGCCATGATTCCTTTTTCCGTTCTCGATCTTTCTCCCATCAATGTCGGCGCGAGCGCGTCGCAGGCGTTCAAAAACACGCTGGATCTCGCGCAGCACGTTGAAACGTGGGGCTATCACCGTTACTGGCTCGCCGAGCATCACAACATGACGGGGATCGCGAGCGCCGCGACCTCGGTGGTGATCGGGTACGTGGCGGGCGGCACGCAGCGCATTCGCGTCGGCTCCGGGGGCGTGATGCTGCCGAACCACGCGCCGCTCGTGATCGCCGAACAGTTCGGCACGCTCGAATCGCTGTATCCCGGGCGGATCGATCTCGGCCTCGGCCGCGCGCCCGGCACCGACCAGACGACCGCCCGTGCGTTGCGGCGCGACCTGCAAGGCAGCGCCGATTCGTTCCCGGACGACGTCGTCGAACTGCAGCGCTAATTCGCCGAACCCGCATCCGGCCAGCGCGTGCGTGCCGTGCCCGGCGCCGGCCTGCAGGTGCCGGTCCGGCTGCTCGGGTCGAGCCTCTTCA
>CALFSF010000017.1 GCA_937917025.1 uncultured Paraburkholderia sp. | reverse complement strand
GGGCCGCAGGAGTGCCGCCTTCGGCCCGCCAGGTCCACTCGCAGGGACACTGGTGCACCACATATACCCGTAACCGCCCGTGGGCGTGTCCGAGTATGAATGCGTCGATTCGGCGACCCATTCGGCCGGCACGATCTGCCGGTCGCGCCAGCGGCCATCGTGAAGGTATAGCAGCGCGAAACGGCCAAGATCCCGCGCGCTCATGGTGAACGGATAAGCGGGATACATCGTGACGGGGCCGCCGGACACATAGTGCCCGTCCGACGGCCGGTAATCCTGCATGCCGATGGGGTTCGCAATCTCCGACTGCAGTGCATTGAAAATGTCGTTGCCGGTGGCCTTCTCGTAGATTGCGCCGACAACGTTGAAATCCCAGTTGTTGTAGTACCAGAACGTACCCGGCGAGTGGCTATAGCGTGCCGGCCTGGTCTCCACCATCGCGGCCGTTTCATAAACGGTCGGGTGATAGACACCCGAACGTGCCTCCAGCAGCATGCGAAGGGTCGCCTGCTTTTCGATCGGCGACAGCGACGGCTCCTTGTCATCGATGCTCAACTGCGCCAGCGTATCGTCAAGCTGTATCTGACCGCGTGCGATCGCGATACCGATCAGCGCGCTCATGAAGCTTTTGCGCACCGAGTAGAGATTCGATTTTCTCGATACGTCGCCCCACTCGGCCACGACCAGCCCGTTATGGACGATCATGCCGGACGTCGAGCCCTCCTGTTTCGCGTAGCCGACCGCGCGGTCGATGCCTTCCTGCGAGAAACCCTGCGTCGCAGGCGCTGCTGACGTCCACTCGGCGCCGGGAAACGGCGACTGTGCAGTGTACTCACCGCGCGCGAAAGCCGTTGTCCGCGCCGGGACACAAGCGCTGAGCATCAATGCGAGCCCTGTTGCTACCGCTACACCTGTCGCGGATCTAATGAGACTATTTTCCATTGCTGGATTTCCCATCCCCATCTCGTGCGGATTATTGGTAGTCGCGTGTTCTGAAAATTCCTGTCCGGAATGGATATCTGGCGGACATGGGATACTACGCAGCCAACCGGTTACCGGCTCGATCACGATGATTCGTATCCTCGCTCTATCAGGCAGTCTGCGCGCCGCGTCGTCAAATACCTGCACACTGTCCGCGGCTGCCATGCTGGCGCCGCCCGGCGTGATCGTCGAACGCTATGACGGGATCGGCAAACTGCCCCATTTCAATCCGGACCTTGAGTCGAACCTTCCCATGTGCATCGTTGATTTACGCACCCGGGCAGGTCAAGCAGACGCTCTTTTGATCTCTTGCCCGGAATACGCCCGTGGGATCCCTGGGTCCTTCAAAAACATGCTGGATTGGCTGGTAGGAAGCGTCGATTTCCCGGGAAAGCCCGTCGCTCTTATCAACACCTCGGCTCGAGCATCTGACGCCCAAGCCGCATTAAAGCTGGTTCTCGAGACGATGTCAGCAACGCTTGTTCAGGACGCTTGCGTCACTCTGCCATTGCCTGGCAAGCAGATTGAACCGGTCACCCTGGCGAACGATCCCGTTAGCGGGGACGCGCTGCGGCATGTGCTTCGGACGCTGGTCGACCATATTACGACGACGACATCCAGGCTCCGGTAGATGTAGCCATCGCTCCCGACCCGTTCAGCGGTTGCGCAAAGCAAAATTTCTTTCTGGCCAGCCACAATATTCGCGCTCCTGAAACGTCTTCAGACGCATGGAACCGCCACCCACACCGGACACGATGACCGAACGAGACAGCGACATCACCGCAACCGTGGTGCGTGAGCGCACGAAGCTCGTCAATTTTATCCGGCGCCGCATACGCGATCCAGATGATGCCGAGGACATCCTGCAGGATGTCTTCCACGAATTCGTTCAGGCTTACCGGCTTCCCGCTCCGATCGAACAGGCAAGCGCGTGGCTTTTTCGCGCCGCACGCAACCGCATCATCGACCGTTTTCGCAAGAAGAAAGAGCAGCCCTTGACGGATCTGTCCGGGGATGAGGATGACGCCAGCAGTGAGTATCGGCTCGACCTTTCCTTACCGGCATACGATGCAGGTCCCGAAGCCCTCTATGCCCGTGCCGTATTGCTCAAGGCCCTGCAGGATGCGCTCGATGAATTGCCGCCGAATCAGCGCGAGGTATTTATCGCGCACGAGCTGGAAGGTCGGTCCTTCAAGGACATGGTGGCGCAAACCGGCGTCACGCTCAATACGCTGCTCGCGCGCAAACGCTACGCGGTCTTGCATCTGCGCGCCCGACTGCAGGCCATTTATGACGAACTGGATATTTAGAGGAGTCGACGGATGAATTATCGAATCAGATGTGCAGGTAAAGCGGTGCTCGTGATCGTCGGCATAGGCGTGCTCGGGTGGGCGGTCATGACGCTATGGAACTGGGTGATTCCGGCGTTATTCATTGGCGCCCGCACGATCGACTTCGCGCATGCCCTGGGCTTGCTGGTCTTGAGCCGTATCCTGTTTGGCGGATTCCGCGGACACGGTGGCTGGCGCGAGCGGCGGCATTGGCGCAAATGGGATGCCATGACGCCGGAAGAACGGGAACGCTTCCAGGCGACGTGGCGGTCACGTGCAGCCAGGCCGGCGGAAGATTGATCGTGCGCGGGAAATCGTCAGGTTAGCGTAGCTTTCGGGAGAAACGTATGAAATCAACAGCCACGGCCCTTCTGCGGCGGCTTCACGAACAGAGCCAGACAGAAGTGATGGCCCGCGCACAGGCGCAGTTCGATGGATCGAGCGAGGAGTTCCTGACACTCGCGGAGGAATACGACACGCTCGCACCTCGTCTGCGCGGGCGGTTTCTCGAAACGCTCGGGCTGTCTAGCGAAGATTTCGAATCGTCGCAAGGCACGGCTCTGTCGTTAGCGGTGTCTGCCGAAACGGGACGATTTTTACGCAACATGACGCTTTCCCACAAGCCAGCTCGAATTCTCGAACTCGGCAGTTCCTGCGGCGTGTCCACGCTGTATTTCGCCGAGGCGCTTTGCACGTTGGGCAGCGGCACGGTTGTAGCGACTGAACTCGACCCTGTGAAGTGCGCACAGCTTCGGGACCACGTCCGAACGGCGGGTGTAGACGCCCGGGTCGACCTGCGGGAGGGTGACGTCTTTCAGACGGTTTCCGAACTGGACGGTACGTTCGACATGGTGTTCATCGACGTATGGGCCGACACGTATCTGGATCTGTTCAAGCAGACCGAGCGCCTTCTAGGACCGGGATCCATCGTTCTCGCCGACAACATGTACACGGCCGAGGACGCCGTTCGACCGTACAAGCAATACCTTGACGGCAATCCGCGCTTTTCGACCACGACACTGGACTTTGAATCAGGGATCGAATTTACAGTCGTCGTTTCTTAGGCCGATGAACAGCGGCATCCGGCCGGCAGCCCCGGTTCATACGCCACGCAAGCTGGCTGTGGTTAGGGCGACCAGTGAACCAATCCAACCGTAAAACCACAGCCCGGCCGGCAGCCCTTGGGGTAAACACATATTCGCGTATAACAAAACATTTATACAATGACTAAAAATTAGCGAAGGGCAATTTCGTTTGCCATGGGCTAATCAGCATGACTGCAACCGGAGACGCCATGCCGACGAGCGAGCAGATCACCCAGCGCTTTGCCTATGCGCGCGCCGCGGACCACGACGCGGCCTCACCGGCGCTCTATCCGGTGGTCGTCATCGGTGCGGGTCCGGTGGGCCTTACCGCCGCGATCGATCTTGCGCAGCAGGGTGTGCGCACGGTGCTCGTCGACAGCGACGACACGCTGTCCACCGGTTCGCGCGCGATCTGTTTCGCGAAGCGCACGCTCGAAGTGTTCGACCGTCTCGGTTGCGGCGCGCGCATGATCGAGAAGGGCGTCAGCTGGAATGTGGGCAAGGTGTTCCTTCAGGACGAACTCGTCTACACGTTCGACCTGCTGCCGGAAACCGGCCACGCGCGCCCCGCATTCATCAACCTCCAGCAGTACTACGTCGAAAGCTATCTGGCTGAACGCGCGATGCAGATGAACAACCTGCAGATGCGCTGGAAAAGCACGGTCACAGGATTGACCGGGCACGACGATTACGTCGAGCTCCAGGTCGAAACACCGGACGGCGTCTATCCGTTGCGGGCGCAGTATGTGATCGCGGCCGACGGCTCGCGCAGCGCGGTGCGCCGTTGCATGGGCCTCGACAGCCACGGCCGGACGTTCAAGGATCGCTTTCTGATCGCCGACGTGAAAATGAAGGCGCCGTTCCCGAGCGAGCGCTGGTTCTGGTTCGATCCGCCGTTCCACCGCAACCAGTCGGTGCTGTTGCATCGTCAGCCGGACAACGTCTGGCGCATCGATTTCCAGCTTGGATGGGACGCCGATCCCGTCGCGGAAAAACAGCCGGAGCGCGTGATTCCGCGCGTGAAGGCGTTGCTGGGCGACGATGCCGAATTCGAACTGGAATGGGTCAGCGTCTATACGTTTTCGTGTCAGCGCATGGACAGCTTCCGGCACGGCCGCGTGCTGTTCACGGGCGACGCCGCGCATGGCGTCTCGCCGTTCGGCGCGCGCGGCGCGAATAGCGGCGTGCAGGATGCCGACAACCTCGCGTGGAAACTACGGCTCGTCGTGAATGGCGATGCGCCGCCCGCGCTGCTCGACACGTATGCGTCCGAACGCGAATGCGCCGCCGACGAGAACATCCTCCACTCGACACGCGCCACCGATTTCATCACGCCGAAGAGCGCGATTTCGCGCATGTTTCGCGACGCGACGTTAAAGCTTGCGAAAGACTGTCCGTTCGCGCGGCGTGTCGTGAATAGCGGAAGACTGTCCGTTCCCACGGTGCTGCGTACTTCGCCGCTGAATACGCCCGACGAAACCGCCGACGCGTTTTCCTGCGCGATGGTCCCGGGCACGGTATGCACGGATGCCCCCGTGAAGGTGGCGGGCCGCGACGCGTGGTTTTTGCAGCAGACGGGCGGGTCGGTGTTCACCGGTATCTATTTCTGCGGCCCTGCGGAAGACGTCGCCGCATGCGCCACACGACTCGCGGCGTTGACGAAACTGTCTTTGCCCGTGCGCGTGCTGATCGTAATTTCGCGCGGAACGCGGTTGGAGGGCGCTGCGATGCCGTCGGGTGTCATGGTTATTGAAGACGTCGAAGGTATCGTCAACACGCGCTTCGATGCCCACGCGGGCACGTTCTATCTGCTGCGTCCCGATCAGCACGTGTGCGCGCGCTGGCGCGCGCTCGACACGGCGTCGGTGAAGGCCGCGCTCGATCGCGCGACGTGTAATGCATGAAGGATCACGACCATGAAGCGGTTGAATACTGAACTGAATCTCGCGGACCCGGACGCGTTCTACGAAAAACTCATCGACACGCACAACGGGCTCACCGAAGAAGACAGCCACTTGCTGAACGCGAAGCTCGTGCTGCTGCTTGCGAACCATATCGGCGATGCGGACGTGCTGGGCGAAGCGCTCGCGATGGCGCGTGCCGGTATCGGCGGCGGCGATACCGCTGAAACGGCTGCGGTTTAGCGCGTGCTTACCCAGCCAAACCGCCACGACAGGCGTTGCGTTGCCGCGAGCAGTTGCCGGCCAGTTTCACCCTGAACACCGCGCTCGAAATCTCCCGACGAACCGATCAACGCGATCACGAGACGGATGCTTCCCGTGTGATCGAACACCGGTGCGGCGAGCGTTCCGATGCCGGGCACGGGCGCATCGAATGCGTCGTCGATGCCGGCTTCGCGGATTCGCGCAAGACGCGAACGATAAGCCGGACGCAACGTCGCGCCGCCTTTTCTCGATGAAGCGAGCGCTTCGGCCGGATCGGCGCCGGCGAGGCGAATGGCTTCCTGCGCGAGCAGACCGGCGAGCACGTCTTCCGAAACATGGGCGGCAAAGACACGCCCGATCGCCGTGTTGACGAGCGACATCACCGTGCCGACACGCAGGCTCATGTGCTGCGGCTGCGACGATTCTTCCAGGCGGATCACGGTCGGACCGAGCGGCCCCAGCGTGGCAGCCGCGACGCTCATCCCTGAGCCGGCTGCGAGCGTTGCGATTTCGGTATCGGCTTCACGCATCGGCGAAAGACGTTGCAACGCGATCAGCCCCAGTTCGAGACCAAGCGGCCCCGGGCTAAAAAACCCCGCGTCGTCGCGGCTTAGCAAGCCGACCTTGAGCAGACTGACGAGGTGAGGAAACGCTTTAGCGGCGGGCATGCCGGCGTCGGCGGCAAGGTCTCGCAGCGACAGTGGCCGGCCTGCCGCGACGAGCGCAAGCAGCAGTTCACCGGTGTTGTCGAGCGCGCTGATGCCGCGCTGCGCCCGTGCATCGGCGGATATCGGAAGGGGGAGGGAACCGTCTGGGATCATGAGGCGCTCGCTGGAATGAATTCAGGCACGCTTGACGAGAGCGTCGGTGACGCGTTGCGACGCATCGCGCAACGCGCGCGCCACAGGGCCGTCCCAGTCGACGTCGATCGAGCCCGACGGGCCGATCACCGTCAGCGCAAGCTGCATGCGACGCTCTGCATCGAAGACCGGCACGCTCATGCTGCTGATGCCAGGGCTCGGCGCATCGATGCCGCGCTCCATCCCGCGCGCGCGGATGTCGTCGAGGCGCACACGCAAATGCGCGTCGAAGGAGGGCACGAGGTTCGCCTTCGCATCGCGCGCGTCCTTCGCGCGATCGGGGGAGCGTGTCTGGCTGCGCCACATGGCCGCGACCTGCGAGGGCGAGAAAAACGCACAGAACACGCGCCCCGTCGACGTCGCTTCGAGCGACATCACGGTGCCGATGTGAAGATTGACGTGCAGCGGAAACCCGCCGCGCTCATATCGCACGATGGTCGGCCCCTGCGTGCCCGCGACGCAAACAGCGACGCTGTAGCCGAAAGCCTCGGCGAGCGCCGCGGCCTGCGGCACGGCCACGTGATAAGCGGGCTGCTGCTCGATATGCAGAAGACCCAGCCGCAGCGCAAGCGGGCCTGGTTCGTAACTGCCAGTCAGCGCGTCGCGCTTGACGAGACCCAGCCGCGTCAGGCTGACGAGATACGTATAGGCCTGCGCCGCGGAAAGCTGCGCCGCGCCCGCCAGCTCACTCAGACCCAGCGGCGCGCGATGCCGCGCGAGCGCATCGAGCAGCCGGCCACCCACTTCGACGCTCTGGATGCCGCGCTGCTTCCGGGCTGTGGATGCGTCGCCGGAAGCGCTTTCGATGTCTTCGGTCTTTGAAGGCCTGGTCAATTTGAATGTCTCGTACGGGAACGACAGCATGGTAGCCGATCCCGTTACGCGAACCGTGCGCTCGTCGTTTACCCGAAGTTATCTGTTAGCAAATATATTTGCCATTGACGAATTATCGCGTTCGGCCGACCATGCTTCATCCCCCTCACCAGGCGGCAATGGAGACAGACATGGCAAAAGCATTTGCATCGCAGGCGGACCTCGAAGAAAAAAAGATCACGTTCACGCAGCTCTCCGATAACGCGTACGCGTATACCGCTGAAGGCGATCCGAATTCCGGCGTGATCATCGGCGACGACGGTGTGCTGATCGTCGACACCACGGCCACGCCGGCAATGGCGCAGGACCTGATCGCGAAGATCCGCAGCGTGACCGACAAGCCGATCAAATATGTCGTGCTGTCGCACTACCATGCGGTGCGTGTGCTGGGCGCGTCGGCTTATTTCGCGGAAGGCGCGCAGCAGATCATCGCGAGCCGCGGCACGTACGAGATGATCGTCGAGCGCGGCGAGCAGGACATGAAGTCGGAAATCGAGCGCTTTCCGCGCCTCTTCGCCGGCGTTGAAACGGTGCCAGGCCTCACGTGGCCCACGCTCGTCTTCGACAGGGAAATCACCCTGTGGCTCGGCAAGCTGGAAGTGAAGATCGCGCACCTGGGCTCGGGTCATACGAAGGGCGACACGGTCGTATGGCTGCCTTCGCAGAAGGTGCTGTTCTCGGGCGACCTCGTCGAATACGACGCGGCGTGCTATTGCGGCGACGCGCAACTCGAACAGTGGCCCGCCACGCTCGAAGCATTGCGCGCGCTCGGTGCCGAAAAGCTCGTACCTGGTCGCGGCCCGGCGCTGCTTTCACCGGCGGGTGTTCACAAGGGTATCGATTACACGCTGGATTTCGTGACCACGCTGCTCAAGGCCGGTCGTGAAGCGTACGCGCAAAAGCTCGATCTGAAGGGCGCGATGGCGCTCACGCGCCAATCGATGGATCCGAAGTTCGGGCATGTGTTCATCTACGAGCATTGCCTGCCGTTCGACGTTTCGCGTGCTTTCGACGAAGCGGGCGGCGTGACGCATCCGCGCATCTGGACCGCGCAGCGCGACAAGGAAATGTGGTCCGCGCTGCAGGACTGATTTCGCCGCATCTTTCCCATGAACCGGCACGCGCCTGCGATGCCGGTTTTTTTCTGGCTGCTCTCCCTTCGTCGCGCAATCGCGCGGCATCTGCCGTTGTGATCTTCACATCATGAATCTGGTGGCTCACTAACATCCGCAGCGCCCCTCAAGCCCGGCATGGCGAAAATGTCATGATCGATTCGCAACACTTGTTAGAATCGTATCAATCGATGTAGCATAGACCCGAACGGCCCATTGGCTTTTTGCTGTGCATTGCACCAATTCCGGATGTCTCATGCCTGAAGCTCCTTCTTCGTCTTCCACGGTCATCGCGTTGCGCGGTGGGCCACTCATCCATCCGGTGCGCAATCCGGGTACGCCATTCGACGCGTCGTGGCTCGACGGCCTGCGTGTGAACCAGTCAGCGGTCGAGCGGCGCACGGCCACGCTCGCCACGCGCCGCACGGTCAAGAAAGACGCGCAGGCGGCCTGGCTGCTGAAGGCGGTGACCTGCATCGATCTCACCACGTTGAACGGCGACGATACCGAGGGCCGGGTCAGGCGCCTGTGCGCGAAGGCGCGGCAACCCGTGCGCGCCGATATTCTCGAAGCACTCGGCATCGCGCCGCGAGCCATCACGACCGGCGCGGTGTGTGTCTATCATCGTTTCGTCGCGGCCGCCGTCGACGCGCTCAAGGGTAGCAATATTCCGGTTGCCGCGGTTTCCACGGGTTTTCCGGCCGGGCTGATTCCGCATCCGCTCAAGCTGAAGGAAATCGAGGCTTCGGTGGCGGACGGCGCGATGGAAATCGATATCGTCGTCACGCGCGAACACGTGCTCACCGGCAACTGGCAGGCGCTTTATGACGAAGTGCGCGATTTCCGCGCGGCCTGCGGCCCGGCGCATCTGAAGGCGATTCTCGCCACCGGCGACATCCGCACGCTGTCGAACGTCGCGCGCGCGTCGATGGTCTGCATGATGGCGGGCGCCGATTTCATCAAGACGTCGACCGGCAAGGAGGGCGTGAACGCGACGCTCGACGTGTCGCTAGTGATGGTCCGCATGATCCGCGAATACCAGGAGCGCACCGGCGTGCTGATTGGTTTCAAGCCGGCGGGCGGCGTATCCAGCGCGAAGTCCGTGCTGTCGTACCAGATCCTGATGAAAGAAGAACTGGGCCGCCCGTGGCTCGAACCGGCGCTGTTCCGTGTCGGTGCATCGAGCCTGCTGGCGGATATCGAACGTCAGCTCGAACATCATGTGAGCGGCCGTTATTCCGCTTTCAACCGTCACCCTGTAGCCTGAATTCAAGACCGATCCCATGAGCGTAGCCGAGTATTTTTCTTCGATGGAGTACGGTCCCGCACCCGAGGACGATCAGCCCGTGCGCGCGTGGCTTGCGCAGCACGAGGCGAGCTTCGGACATTTCATCGGTGGCGCGTGGCATGTGCCGGGCGCCGGTGAGCGTTTCGCTTCGCACGCCCCCGCGACGGGCGAGCGTCTTGCCGATATCGCGCAGGGCGACGCCGCCGATGTCGACGTGGCGGTCGCCGCCGCGCGTGCCGCGCAGCCGGCCTGGCTCGCGCTGGGCGGCGCCGGACGCGCGCGCCATCTGTATGCGCTCGCGCGCATGGTGCAGCGCCATAGCCGGCTTTTCGCGGTGCTGGAAGCGCTCGACAACGGCAAGCCGATTCGCGAAACACGCGATATCGACGTGCCGCTCGTCGCGCGCCATTTCCTGCATCACGCCGGCTGGGCGCAGTTGCAGGACAACGAGTTCCGCGATTACGCGCCGCTCGGTGTCGTCGGCCAGATCGTGCCGTGGAATTTTCCGCTGCTGATGCTCGCATGGAAGATCGCGCCCGCGATTGCCACGGGCAACTGCGTGGTATTGAAGCCCGCCGAATACACGCCGCTCACCGCACTGCTGTTCGCCGAACTCGCGCATCGTGCCGGCTTGCCCGCGGGCGTGCTGAACGTGGTGACGGGCGATGGCAGCACGGGTGCCGCACTCGTCGCGCATCCGGATGTCGACAAGATCGCGTTCACGGGTTCGACGGAAGTCGGCCGGTTGATCCGCTCGGTGACGGCGGGCTCGGGCAAGTCGCTGACGCTCGAACTTGGCGGCAAGTCGCCGTTCATCGTATTCGACGACGCGGATATCGACGGCGCCGTCGAAGGCGTGGTCGACGCGATCTGGTTCAACCAGGGGCAGGTTTGCTGCGCGGGCTCGCGTCTGCTCGTGCAGGAGGGCATCGAGGCGCGTTTCATCGCGAAGCTCAAGCGCCGGATGGAAACGCTGCGCGTCGGCAACTCGCTCGACAAGAGCATCGACATGGGGGCGATCGTCGATCCGGTTCAGCTGGAGCGCATTCGTTCGCTGGTGGACGCCGGCAAGCGCGAAGGCTGCGCGGTCTGGCAAGCGCCCGATGCGACGATGCCGACAAGCGGCTGCTTTTATCCGCCGACGCTGGTCACCGGCGTTTCGCCCGCGTCGACGCTCGCACAGGAGGAAATCTTCGGCCCGGTGCTGATCACGATGAGCTTTCGCACGCCCGACGAGGCCATCTCGCTCGCGAACAACTCGCGCTACGGGCTCGCTGCGAGCGTGTGGAGCGAGACGATCGGGCGCGCGCTCGATATCGCGCCGCGCCTCGCGTGCGGCGTGGTGTGGATCAATGCGACGAACCTGTTCGATGCGGCGGTCGGCTTCGGCGGCTATCGCGAGTCGGGCTATGGCCGCGAAGGCGGACGTGAGGGCATTTACGAATATCTGAAGCCGCGCGCGTGGCTCAAGCTTGCGGATCGTGTGCCGTTGCCGGCCGCGGCGCGCGCGGCGAAGCGCGGTGAGCCTTCGAACGTCGCGTTGATCGACCGCACGGCGAAGCTCTTTATCGGCGGCAGGCAGGTGCGTCCGGATAGCGGCTATTCACTGCCGGTGTACGCGCCCGATGGCACGACGGTCGGTGAAGTGGGCGAGGGCAAC
>CALFSF010000016.1 GCA_937917025.1 uncultured Paraburkholderia sp. | reverse complement strand
AAACAGGGCGCGCTGCGCGTGCTCGCCCGCGGCGGCAGCGCCACCGCGCAAGGCCGCGCCGCGCTCGATATGCTCGAACGCGAACTGATGGCGCTCAACGCGTCGCCTGGCGGCTCGGCCGATCTGCTCGCCGCCACACTCTTCACCGACACGCTCGTTCAACGCAACGCCAGCGGAAACCCCAGCGGGAGTGCTGCACCATGGAACATCTGACTTTCGACTATCCGGCGCGACGCGCCGTCACGACACGCGCGCACGTGGGCGTTGTCGGCTCCGGCGATCTGGAAGTGCTGCTCTCGCCGGCCGGCACGATGACGGCGCATGTGGTCGTGCGCACGAGCGTCGACGGCTACAGCCACATCTGGAAACACGTGCTCGACCGGTTCTTCTCGCGCTATGACGGCGCGGCGCGAATCGAGATCAATGACTTCGGCGCGACGCCGGGCGTGGTCGCGCTGCGCCTCGCCGAAGCCGTCGAGGAAGCCGGCTCGGGAGACGCCGCATGAGCACGACCGACACGGCTGTGATGGCTGTTCCCGCGCTGCTGCACGACAGCTTCATCGAACTGTCCGCGCGTGAACGCGCGCGCGCGCTGCTCGACGCCGGCACGTTCCGCGAACTGCTCGGCCCGTTCGACCGCATCGAATCGCCGTGGCTGCCGATGCAGGGCATCGTCTGCCAGGCCGATGACGGCGTGGTGATCGCGCGCGGCACGATCGACGGCGAACCCGCCGTCGTGGCCGCGATCGAATCGGCGTTCCAGGGCGGCAGCATCGGCGAGGTGTCGGGCAGCAAGATCGCCGGCGCGCTCGAACTGGCGCTGCGCGACTGCGAGCGCGGCAGGATCGTGCGGCCCGTCGTGCTGTTCGAAACCGGCGGCGTGCGATTGCAGGAAGCGAATCTCGGCCTCGCGGTGATCGCCGAAATCCAGGCGGCGATCGTCGCATTGCGGCGCCACGTCCCGGTGGTCGGCGTGGTTGCGGGCATGGTCGGCTGCTTTGGCGGAATGTCGCTGGCGGCGGCGCTGTGCTCGTATCTCGTGGTGACGAAACAGGGACGGCTCGGCATGAACGGCCCCGAGGTCATCGAACAGGAAGCCGGCATCGACGAACTCGACGCGAGCGACCGGCGTCGCATCTGGCAACTGATCGGCGGCGAACAGCGCGCGGCGACCGGCCTCGCCGACATGCTGGTTCCGGACGACACCGACGCTGTGTACGACGCCGTGCGACAGGCGTTTGCGCGCGGCGTGCCGGCCACGCATCGCAGCGAGGACGTCGCCGCGTATCTCTCGCGGCTCGGTGAAATCGACCCGGCAACGGTCTCGCCTGAATCGATGCGCGCGGTTTTCCATTCAGCCGCTGGCAGCAGGGAGGACGCATGAACGACACGACAATGACGCGCGGCGCGCGATGGTTTCACGCACTGGCCGGCGAAACGTTGACGGCGGCGCCCGTGTGGAGCGCCGATGCCGCGCTGGGTGGCGAACCCGCGCGCTTCATCACGGTCGTGCCGGATGCGCGGAACCGCTTTCCGCGCGCGGTCGATAACGTCGTCGGTCTCGAACAGGGATGGCAGCTCGCCCGCGCGGTGCGCGAGACGATCGCCGCCGACGCGCACGCCGCGCAACGCCGGCCGATCATCGCGATCGTCGACGTGAAGAGCCAGGCGTACGGCTATCGCGAGGAGATGCTCGGCATCCACCTCGCGTGCGCGGCGACCGTCGATGCGTACGCGTGCGCACGCGACGCCGGTCACCCGGTGGTGGCGCTGATCGTCGGGCCGGCGATGTCCGGCGCGTTTCTCGCGCACGGTTATCAGGCGAATCGCATCGTCGCGCTCGACGCGCCGGGCACGATGGTTCACGCGATGGGCAAGGACGCCGCCGCGCGCGTCACGCGACGCACCGTCGAGGCACTCGATGCGCTCGGCGAAAAGATCGTGCCGATGTCGTATTCGATGGCGTCGTTCGCGAAGCTGGGGCTGCTCGACGAGTTGATCGAAGGCATCGACGCCGATGCGCCCAGCGAAGCGCAGATCGAGCGCGTGCGTCAGGTGCTCGTCGATTCGGCGCGAGCGGCACGCGAGGGATCGCGCGATCTGTCTCACCGGCTCCAGTCCGGCAACGCGAAAGCAACGCGGGCGGCTTCGATCGAAGTGCGCCGCCGCCTCGCCGAACAGTGGGATGCGTGATGCGGACCCGCGCCGCGCCGCCGGTTGCAGACCTCGCCGTCGATGAACCGGCGCGAGCCGCGCATTCGTGCGGCGTGCAGCGGCGCGCACACGATCTGCTGAAACTGCGCGGCCTGCGTCACTTCGACGGCGAGCCTGCGTGGGTGCGCGATGCGTTCTCGCGGGCGCCGTTCGGCGTCGTGCGGCGCGCGCAGGTCGCGCAGGGTTTCATCGCGATCGGCATTCGGGGAAAGAGCCGGTCCGAGCGCCACGGCGCGTGGGCGCACGATGCGGACGTCGAAACCGTGTTCGCCCCAGAAGATCTCGTTGACGTCACGCCCGCGCCGGACCGACGCACGCTGCCGGCCTTCGCCGCACTCGCGGCATTGCGGCGCGACGCGGTCGTCCTTAACGCGCTGGTCTGGGGACCGGCCGGCAGCGCGGGCTTCGAGCTTGCGACGCAGGTGCCCACCGTGACGTCATCGAGCGATCTCGATCTGCTGATACGCGCGCCGGAGCGCCTGTCGCATGAAGCCGCGCTCGCGTTGCTGGCGGAATTGCACGTGCACGCCGGACGCGCAGGCGTTCGCATCGACGCACAACTCGAAACACCCGCGGGCGGCATCGCGCTCGTCGAGCTTGCCGCCGGCAAGGCGCATGTAATGGCGCGTCACGCGCACGGCCCGCGTCTCGTTGCCGATGCGTGGTCCGTCAAGATGGACGTTGCGTGATGCTCGCCTTTGTCTTCCCCGGCCAGGGCGCGCAGCAGGACGGTTATCTGCGCCGCCTCGCCGCGTATGCCCCGGCAAAAGCGACGCTCGATGAAGCGTCACATGTGCTGAACCTCGATGTCCTGACACTCGACACGGCCGAAGCGCTTCGCTCGACGGTCGCCGTGCAGGTCGGGATGGTCGTCGCGGGCGTCGCGACCGTGCGCGCACTCGCCGCGGAACATCTGACGCCGGACGTGAGCGCCGGGCTTTCCGTCGGTGCCTATGCGGCTGCGGTGAGCTGCGGCGCACTCGCGTTCGACGACGCGCTGCGCATGGTGCGCAGACGCGCCGAGCTGATGGAAACGGCGTATCCGTCGGGTTACGGCCTGGCCGCGGTCAGCGGGCTGACGGAACACGAGCTGGAGCAGCTCGCCGCCGGTCACGCACGCGAAAGCGGCACGCAGGTGTATATCGGCAACGTCAACGCGCCGCGCCAGATCGTGATGGCGGGCGCCGACGCGGCACTCGACAGGTTCATCGAACGCGCGCTTCACGCGGGTGCGCGCAGGGCGACCCGGCTCGCGGTCAGCGTGCCTTCGCACTGTGAACTGCTCGCGCATGCAAGCGACGCGCTACTCGACTTCGCGAAAGAGATTCCGTTTAGCGCGCCCATAAGTACGTACGTGGGCAATCGCGGCGGCCGCCCGCTCCATACCGCCGACGCGATTCGCGACGATCTCGCGACCAACATGCGCTACACCGTGCGCTGGTTCGACGCGCTGACGGTCATGATCGAAATGGGTACGCGTGTCGTGCTCGAAGCGTCGCCAGGGCAGGTGTTGACCGACATCACGCGGGAAGCCTTTCCGGACGTCTCCGCGCTCGCGGCGAACACCATCGCGTGCGAACGGCTCGGCGCGACGGTGCGCCGTCGCATCGAGGCAGCCCGGCGCTGAGCACCTGGCTCCGCGCCCGGGTTCGTCAAGACCGACGGCAACTCCCTGCCGCAACGCGTTCAATACACGAACAGCGCAACGGCCAGGCCATGTCGCCCGCTTATCTTCCCGCGTTCTGCAAGCCGCCCATCGCGTCGGGCCTTGAACCGGAATCGGCCGGTGCCTCATCGCGGGACGCGTGAACGCGACTGCGATCCACCGTTGCAACCGAAGGCGTCCCGCCAGCCCGGCGCGCGCCGCGCGCGTGGCGCTCGATCAACCGTTGCAGCAGACAGAACGCACACAGCAGCGCGCCGATCACGATGCGCGTCCACCACGAACTGAGCGTGCCGTCGAAGGTGATCAGCGTCTGGATCGTGCCGAGAATGCCGACGCCGAACAGCGAACCGATCACATAGCCGACGCCGCCCGTCAGCAGCGTCCCGCCGATCACCGTGGCGGCGATCGCGTCGAGTTCCATGCCCTGCCCCTGCAAACCGTATCCCGAGAGCACATAGAACGTGAAGACCGCGCCGCCCAGCGCGGAACAGAATCCGCTCAGCGCATAGACACCGACTTTCGTGCGCGCAACCGGCAAGCCCATCAGCAGCGCAGAGCGCTCGTTGCCGCCAATCGCGTAGACGTTGCGCCCGAAGCGCGTGAAATGCGCGATGAAGATCGCCGCGACGAGCGCCGCGAGCGCGATCAGCACGTTTGCGCTCACGGAGCCGGTGCCGATCTTCAGCCGATACGCGGAAATGGCCTTGAAGGTCGAATCGGAAATCGTGATCGATTGCGTGGTGATGAGAAAGCACATGCCGCGCGCGAAAAACATCCCCGCAAGCGTCACGATGAACGGCTGCAACCGGAAGAAATGAATCAGCGCGCCCTGCACCGCGCCGAACAGCGCGCCCATCACGAGCACGACCGGCAGGATGATCCACACCGACAGATGCATGTGCTCGGAGAGCACCGCTTCGACGATCGTCGTGAGCGCGACCACCGAGCCCACCGACAGATCGATCCCGCCGGCGATGATCACGAACGTCATGCCGATCGCGACGATCAGCAGGAACGCGTTGTCGACGAGCAGATCGAGCAGCACCTGCCACGAGAAGAACCCGGTGTACATCACCGAACCGAAGCCGAAGAGCGCGCAAAAAAGCGCGATCGTCACGGCGAGCGGCAACGTGCGCGGATCGAACACGCGCGCGAACATGGCTGAAACGCGGCTCATCGCGCCACCCCGCGCTGCGTGAAGAGCGTCATCGCCATCGCACGCGCCGAAGGCGACTGGATCACGCTGACCGCCAGCACGACCGCCGCCTTGACGACGAGCGTCGCCTCGGGCGGCACGCCGATCGAATACGTGGTGTACGTGAGCGTCTGGATGATGAGCGCGCCGAGCACCGTCCCGGCGAAACTGAAGCGCCCGCCCAGCAGCGACGTGCCGCCGAGCGTCACGGCAAGAATCGCGTCGAGTTCGAGCAGGAGGCCCGCGTTGTTGCCGTCGGCGCTGCGCACGTTCGAGCTGATCAGGATGCCGGCCATCGCCGCCGTCAGCCCGGAAAACCCGTACACCGCAAAGACAATCGCCTTCGAGCGCAGGCCGACCAGCCGCGTCGCGACGGGATTCACGCCGATCGCGCGGATAAAGAGTCCGAGCGCCGTGCCTTCGACAAGCAGCGCCGTCGCCAGCACCGCGATGGTGGCGACCCAGACCGAGAACGGGATACCGAACAGATAGCCGCCGCCGACGAACAGATAACCGGGCGCGCCGATTGGAATGATCTGCCCGGCCGTGAGCAACTGGGCGACGCCGCGCCCGGCCACCATCAGGATCAGCGTCGCGATGATCGGCTGCATGCCGACGAACGACACCAGCAGCCCGTTCCACATCCCGCTCAGCACGCCGACCACGAGCGCCGCGCACAGCGCCTGCGCGACGAGCGCGGGCGTCGGTATCGCGGTGGTGGACAGCGTCGCGGCGGCCGCCGCGCCCGCGATAGCCACCACCGCGCCGACCGAGATATCGATGCCGCGCGTCGCGATCACGAGCGTCATGCCGGTCGCGACGAGCGCGAGCGGCGCCGCGCGATTCAGGATGTCGATCGGCGCGCCAAACAGATGCCCGTCGAGCATGCGGATCGACAGGAAACCCGGATTGACCCACAGGTCGAGCAGAAACAGCAGCACGAGCGTCACGCACGGCCACAGAAGCTGTCGTTCGGCGCCCTCGCGCCCCAGCCAGGTTGGTGTCTTCATTCGGCGCTTCCTGCAATGAGTCGATAGATGTCGTCTTCGTTCGAGACGTTGCCCGCCACTTCCGCGATCTTGCGGCGGTCGCGCAGCACCGCGACGCGATGGCTCACGCGCACGACCTCGCTGACTTCCGACGAGATGAACAGAATGCCGAGTCCCTTGCCGCACAGCGCGAGCATGCGGTCCATGATGTCGAACTTCGCGGCGCCGTCTTCCAGTTGCACGCCACTTTTCAGTTTCGCCAGCGTTTCATCCGGCACTTCGCCGTGCACGCGGCACAGGTATTCGCGTTCGACTTCGTTGGAGGGGTGCATCAATGCATTGGCGAGTTCGCCGTCCGTCGTCAGCAGCAGCAGGCCGGTGGTGTTGGTGTCCAGGCGGCCTACGGAGATCCAGCGCGCCCCGCGCAGCGCCACCCTGCTGCACGCCGCCGCGCGCGGCGAGAC
>CALFSF010000015.1 GCA_937917025.1 uncultured Paraburkholderia sp. | reverse complement strand
ACGTTCTGGTCGAACGGCTTTGGCATGGTCGCCGACAAATTCGGCATTCCGTGGATGGTGACCGTTCCCCACCAGGGCGGTTGAACCCTCCGCTTCCGGCACCCTTCATGCCGTGCGCGCGCCCGCATGCTCACGCAGCGACGCGCGTGCTTTGCTCGATATTCCAGTTCGCCTCGGTTTCCAGTAACAGCGCACGCAGGCTGTCGACCTGCTCCGCGAGCCGCAGCCCGAGCCAGTACGGCCCGTGCAGATCCACGGGGAGGCCCGCCAGCAGCGCCGGATCCGGCTGCGTGGCGAGCGTCGATGCGCGCGGCACATGAAAACGCGTCGCGCCCGCGAAGCGCAATGCGCGCGCCATGCCGAGCAGCGTGGTTCGCACGGCGTCCACCTCGATTCCGCATTCACGCGCGAACGCCGCACGACCGGTGGCATCGAGATGCGCGATCGTGCCCGTCGACATCAACTCCAGCGCGCTTAGCACTGCCCGGTGCAGGCGCTGCATTTCCTCGAGCCGGGCCTGCGGCACGTCGATTTCCTTCGCCACCGATGGAATCAGCGAGCGCAGCTGCACGAGCCGCGCGTTGAGCGCGAGGAACGTCTTCAGGGTGTCGTCGGCTGAGGGCGGGCTGTCGCCTCGCACGAGGCGCGCATAGAGACGCGCGCAGGCGCGCAGGTTGTCCGCCAGCAGATAGCGCCACGAGTACGTGGCATGCAGCGGCAGCGCGAACGAAAACGCCAGCGCGATCACGATGCCGACCAGCACGTTCAGCGTGCGCCAGAGGCCGACGTCCATCAGATTCTCGCCGTGACCCGCGACGATGCACATCGTGATCGCCGTCAGCAGCGCGACGTAGCCCGCCTTGCCGATCGCGAACCACGCGCAGATCGCCGCCACCACCGACATCAGCACATACGTGAGCGGCAGCGAGCCGATCAGGTCGCGCTGCAGGATCAGCACAAGCCCGATCGATGCGCCGAGCAGCGTGCCCGCCGCCCGATCGGCGGCCTTCTTGCGGATGTTGCCGTGGTGTTGCAGGCCGCCGATCACCACCAGCAGCGTCACCGAGGCCCAGATGCCGTGCGGCACGTCGACGCCGGTCGTCGCCAGAATCGACACCAGCATGGCCAGGCCGACGCGCAGGCTGTGAAAGAGCTTCGCGTGACGATAGCGGTAGTACGGCGAGACGATCGTGCGCAAGAGGCGCCGGGCGCGACCGGGGCGCGCACGACGGGTTTGAAGGCGGTCGGAATCGGCTGTGGGCATGCGTATCGAGGCGGGTTGCAGGTGCAGGCGTCGAAGGACGCGTTCAACGAATGCCCAGTATCCCGCACCAGAAGCAGAAACGCCCGCAACTTTCGTCGCGGGCGTTTCGGGTACAGCGGACTTCCAGAGGCGCGCGGTGCGCCGCCGGATATCTTTCGATCAGCTTTCGACCACGTCCAGATAGTCTTCCGGACGCGTGCGGTCTTCGGCCTTCGTCATGCCGAGCGTGCGCACCAGCAGGCTCACGACCACCGACACCACCAGGTTCACGATCAGCGACCACACTGCCGCGTAGCCCGGAATCGCGAGGCCAAACAGGTGAATCGTGAAGATCGAGCCCGCCAGCTTCAGCGAAATCGCCATCCACGTGCCGGTCACGATGCCGACTGCCCAGCCGGTCAGCAGGCCACGGTAGTCGAGCACGCGCGTGTACAGGCCGAGCACGATCGCGGGCAGCGTCTGGATGATCCAGATCCCGCCCAGCAGCTGCAACTGGATCGCGTAGGTCAGCGGCAGACCGAGAATGAACGCCACCGCGCCGACCTTGACGATCAGCGACACGAGCTTCGCGACGTTCGTCTCCTGCTCGTGCGTCATGTTGCGGTTCACGAACTCCTTGTGGATGTTGCGCGTATACAGGTTCGCAGCCGCGATCGACATGATCGCCGCCGGCACCAGCGCGCCGATGCCGATCGCCGCAAACGCGACGCCGACGAACCACGACGGGAAGAAGTGCAGGAACAGCGCCGGCACCGCGAAGTTCGGACCGAACGCCTTGAAGTACGGCACGAATTCCGGCATGTCCTTCACGCCGGCCGCGAGCGCCATGAAGCCGAGCAGCGCGAGAAGACCGAGCACCAGCGAATAGGCCGGCAGCATCGCCATGTTGCGGCGGATCGTGTTACCCGACTTCGACGACAGGACGGCCGTGATCGAGTGCGGATACAGGAAGAGCGCAAGCGCCGAGCCGACCGCGAGCGTTGCGTACGCGCTGTAGCCGTTCAGGTTGCTCACATCCGGTGCCTTCAGGAGCAGCTTGGCGGGCGGCACGGCCGAGAAGATATGCCCGAAGCCGCCAAGTTGCGGCGGAATCACGATGATCGCCGCGATGATCGTGATGTAGATCAGCACGTCCTTGACGACCGCGATCATCGCCGGCGCACGCAGACCCGAGGTGTACGTGTACGCCGCCAGAATCGCGAACGCGATGATGAGCGGCAGGTCGCCGATGAAGCCCGTCGTGTCGAAACCGAGCGCGCCGATCACCACTTCGATACCGACCAGTTGCAGCGCGATGTACGGCATCGTCGCGACGATACCGGTCACGGCGATCGCCAGCGCGAGCATGCGGCTGCCGTAACGCGCGCTGACGAAGTCGGCGGAAGTCACGTAGCCATGACGCTTCGCGATGCTCCACAGCTTCGGGAACACGACGAACGCGAACGGATAGATCAGGATGGTGTACGGCAGCGCGAAGAAGCCCGTCGCGCCAGCGCCGAACACGAGCGCCGGCACGGCCACGAACGTGTACGCCGTGTACAGGTCGCCGCCCAGCAGGAACCACGTGACGATCGTGCCGAAGCGGCGGCCGCCGAGGCCCCACTCCTCCAGATGCGCGAGGTCGCCGCGGCGCCAGTGGGCCGCGACGAAACCGAGAATCGTGACGCCGACAAAGAACAGGACGAAGACAAAGGTTGCGGTAGCGTTCATCGCGCGTCCCCTTGCGAACCGTTGCCCGTCGGGCGCGTTTTGGTCTTGACGTACACGAGTGCGGTGATGACGGCGCTGATCAGCACCCACAGCAACTGGTACCAGTAGAAGAACGGGAAGTCGAACAGCTGCGGTTCGACCTTGTTATAGGACGGGACCCAGATCATCGCGATCCAGGGAAGTAGCAACAGCCACAACCAGCCTTTGCTGGACTTGTTGGCGTCGGCGTCGTGAGCCATGACGTCTCCTCTTCTTTACTTTTATTGATTAGTCCGCCCATGTCGGCGGATACCGGCCCCCGTGGGCGGATAGCCGACGGGCACCCCGAAAGCTCCGAAAGAGTATAGGAGCCGCGAACATGCGGTCAAGCGGGTTCTTCCCGAGCGCGCAACACCTGTCAAGTGGAAAAGCTCGGGTTCGGATCGGCGATGTGTGACGCAGCGTCGCGTTCGATGCTGCAGCGGCGCGCCGGCGCATCTCCAGCCGCGCGCCGCCGCCATTGTGGTTCGCTGGCGCGGCCCGGCGAAAACGGCGAAGGCCGCGACGGCCCATGCCGTTCGCGGCCTTCGATATCGCCCCGGCGGCAGCGCGCGCCGGTGAGCGCGCGGGACCGTCAGATCGAGAACGAACCGGACGTCTGTCCCGTCGATTCCTGCAAGCCCTTGAGCCACTTGCGCGCCGGCAGCGCGAGCGTGTCTTCGATCAGCTTCGCGCGTTTTTGCAGCGCGGCGAACGGCACGTCGATCGCCGGACCCGAGAACGCAATCGCGACGCGATTGCCGTCGTGCACTTCCGGCAACGCGAGCACGCGGCCGTCGAACGCTTCGTTCAGGCGCTTCATGTTGCGCACGAAGCTCGGATGATCGCCGAACAGGTTGATCGTGACGACTCCCGCCGGCGCGAGGCACGCGCGCACCGCGCGATAGAACGCGACGCTGTCGAGCACCGGACCGCGCGCCGTCGCATCGTAGACGTCGATCTGCAGCACGCCGATCGTGCCGTGATTCGCACGATCGTTGACGAAGTCCCATGCGTCGGTTTCGTGTACGGTCAGGCGGGCGTCGTCGTGCGGCAGCTCGAACATCGTGCGGGCCGCCACCACCACGGCCGGGTTCAGCTCGACGGCCTCGACCTTCGCGCGCTTCAGGAAACGGTGCGCGAACCTGGTCAGCGCCGCTGCACCCAGACCCAGCTGAACGATACGCTTCGGCGTTTCGAGGAACAGCAGCCACGCCATCATCTGCTGCGCGTATTCGAGTTCGATGTGATGCGGCTTTTTCAGGCGCATCGCGCCCTGCACCCACTCGGTGCCGAAATGCAGATAGCGCACGCCACCCTCTTCCGAGAACGTGACCGGCGCGAAACGCGGCTTCCTCGGTGCTTCGATGAGCGGTGCGTCGTCGAGGTCGTCGTCGCGGTTCCTGCCGGACGCGCGATGCTTCGCGCGCGACATTTTCTGCTTCGATTCCCCGGAATCAGCCTGTTTGTTGCGGAAAGCACGCGCCTCGGCGGATGCACGCTTGATCAGTTTCGTCATGTCAGGATGTCGCGCCAGAGACGCAATTTTTGGTCGAACGAGAGGATAGCATTCGCCGCCCTCGACGAACGCAATACGAAGGGGGATGTGATTCGCTTCGGCGATGACGGGTGCTGCCGCCCGTCCGGCAAAAAAGAACAGCATGACGGAGCCGGTCAGGCGGCTGCCGGCTCCCGCATCCATCGTTGCAACGGATCCTGCCGGCCTTCAGTCTTCAATGCTTGAGACAGGTGTCGGCGTTCTTCCACGTGCAGGTGTCAAGGCCGGTGTGGATGAGCGGCTTCACCGTCTTTCCTTCTGCGAGATCACGCATGACCATCGCGGCCTGATAGCCCATTTCCTCCGGACGCTGGCCGACGAGAACATTGACCTTGTGGTCCTTGAGGGCCTGCAGTTCCGGTCCGAGCGTATCGGCCGAGACGATCACGAACTTGCCGCTCTGGATTTTGTCCATGATCGGCGCGACCACCTGCGAATAGGCCTGCGGAGCAAAGAGCGGCCAGCCGCCCTCGAGCACGAAGGCATCGAGACCGGTGGCGTTGGCGGTCAGCGTGTCCTGCATCATCTGGTTCGCCCTGGCTGCGTCGTCGTTCACGTAGAGCGGGCAGGCGCCGATCTCATGCCAGCCGTTTTCGCCCGCGAGCTTCGTGACGCCTTTCTTGCCGGAGAGTGCGTCGCGCGTGCCCTGGGCGCGCTGGTTGATGTTCTCGGCCGCGGGATTGCCCATCACGAGGCAGATATTGCCGCCCTTCGGCATCAGCAGCTTCAGCTGCTCGCCGAGCTTGACGCCCAGTTCGTAATTATCGGTGCCGACGTAGCTCTTGCGCAGCGACGCGTCCTTCGGCAACAGATCGGCATCCGCGGTGATGACCGGGATCTTCACATTGCGGCGGCGCAGCTCTTCGGCCACGGCCGGTGCGTTCGCGGGCGAGATCGCCATGCCCGCCACGCCCTTGGTCAGAAGGTCGTCGATGATCTGCACTTCGGCGCTTTCGTCCGCGGCCGTTGCGGGGCCGGTGTAGTAGCAGGTGTAGCCTTCCTTATGAAGTTCCTTGTTCGCCCGCTCGCATCCCTGGTGCATCAGGTCGAAGTAGGGGTTGTCGAGACCCTTCACCACCAGCGCCAGGGTCTTATCGGCTGCGAAGGCGGGGGAAGCAGACATCGCGAGCCCTCCGATCGCAGCAAGACACATCAAAGCTTTTTTCATTGTTGCCTCCAGTCCCATGCACAGCTGCAGGCGCCGGGTCTACGGCGCCCATGTCCGCTCGCACACTATCCATGATAGTTCCAGGGAAAGCCGGTGTTCGAGCCTTAACCTTGCCGCGGATCCCTCGCGTTTCGCGTGAACATCTGCGCCCGGCAGTTCCGCTCCCTTCCGGCCGCACCCCAGGGCACCGGCCATGATGCGGCCAGTGCGTCCGAAGACATTTCAATCTCCTTGCCGCTCGCCGCCGAGCCGGTTAAAGAGCACGGCGATGATGATGAAAGCACCCACGACCGTACCCTGCCAGAACGAGTCGACGCCGAGCAGGATCAGGCTGTTGCGGATCACTTCGATGAGCGCGGCGCCAACGACGGTCCCGAACGCGCTGCCAACGCCGCCCATCAGGTTGGTGCCGCCGATCACGGTCGCGGCGATCACGCGCAGTTCGTCGCCTGCGCCAAGGCCTGTCGTCACCGCGCCGAGCCAGCCCACTTCGAGGATCGCCGCGACGCCCGCCATGAGGCCGGCGAGCACATAGACGGAGCAGACGATGCGGCGCACCGGAACGCCGGTGAGTCTCGCCGCATGGCGGTTGCCGCCGACCGCGAAGACGTAGCGGCCCCAGCGCGTCCACGCAAAGGCGAACCAGAAGAGCACGGCGAGGACAATCAGGAACCACACCGGATTGGCAAGGCCGAAGGTCTTGCCGCCGCCGAGCGCGAGGAGTTTGCTGCCGTCGGGACCGAAATCGAAAATGGTCCGGCTGCCGGAGAACACCAGCGCGAGGCTACGGCCGACGCTGAGCATGCCGAGCGTCACAACGAAAGGCTGCATGTCCAGATAGGCGATGAGCAGACCGTTCACGAGGCCGACGAGCCCCGCGGTCAGGAGTCCCATGCCGATGCCGGCCCAGATCGGATAGCCGGCATTCATGACCACCGAGAGGACGATACCGCTCAAGCCGATCGTCGAGCCGACCGAAATATCGATGCCGCCCGTGACGATCACGGCCATCATGCCGAGCGCGACGATCGCGACGAAGGCGAAGTTGCGCGTGACGTTGAAAAGATTTTGCTGCGTCGCAAAAGTCGAGGTCACGAACGAGAGCACGATGCAGGCGACGATCGTGGCGAGCACCACCCAGAACACCTGGCTCGCGAGAAGTCCGGTCCAGCGGGTATGCGTCCTCGCGGATTGCGGATCGTCAAGCAATGCCGACAGTGGGGTGGACCTTTCCTGCGGATCGTTCAATTTCGGGCTCCCGTGCGAGTCAGGTTCAGGCGGCGGCGATGGCTCCGGTGATGAGGCCGGTCACTTCTTCCGGAGAGGACGCTTCAGTCTTCTTGTCCGCGACCTTGCGCCCGCGCCGCATGACGACCACGCGGTCGGCGACGGTGAAAATGTCAGGCATGCGGTGGCTGATGAGAATGACTGCGATGCCGTGCTCGGACAGGCGTTTGATGAGATCGAGCACCTCTGCGACCTGCCGGACGCTGATCGATGCGGTCGGCTCGTCCATGATGACGAGCCGCGCCTCGGACAGGCGCGTGCGGGCGATCGCCACGGCCTGTCGCTGACCTCCCGACATCTGCCGGACGAGATCACGCGGGCGCGTCTCGGATTTCAGTTCCTTGAAGAGATCGCCGGCGCGCCGGTACATGGTCGCGTGATCGAGAATGCTGACGGGCCCGAAGCCGAGCCGTGGCTCGCGGCCGAGGAAGACATTGGCGGCCGCCGTGAGGTTGTCGCACAGCGCGAGGTCCTGATAGACGACTTCGATCCCCTTGGCGCGGGCATCGACCGGCTTGCTGAAATGCACCGGTTTACCGTCGATGAGGATTTCGCCGTGCGAGGGGGGAAAGTTACCGGCGATCACCTTCACGAGGGTCGATTTCCCGGCCCCGTTGTCTCCCATGAGCCCGACCACCTGGCCCGGCTCCAGACTGAACGTCACGTCGCTCAGGGCTTGAATGGCGCCGAAGTGTCTGGAAATGCCTCTGAGCTCGAGAAGACTCATGGACTGTCGCGTTCGCTCCAGTAGTGCCGCCTGTTTCTTCGGCCGGGCGACCGGTAGACATGCTGGCTGGCATTTTTTTATAGCACAACGGCGCCTTTTGGCAAGCCTCTCCGACAGGCAGGCGAATCTTTCATACGCGGGGCGGCCGTCATCGATTCCAGTCGCGCGATTGTGAGCTCGTGGCCGGCATCAGTGTTTTTTTCATTGCGTCTCCGAACGTTGTCTTTATGAATCGTCACGCACGCCTGTGCTGCGAAGGGCGTGCGTCAAGCCCTTCGCAAGGAAACGTTGAGCGGCTTACAGATCGAACCCAAGTTGCGCCCGACCCAGCGGCGTCAGATCGTCGGTGCTCGCCCGTCCGACGAAATCGACTTCGAAGTGGTCAACCGGAAAGTCAGGCGGGCTCTTCCCTTCGAGGAAAGCGGGCAGCTGGCGCTTAAGGTACGCGTCGTTCCTGGCGCACGCCGGCGCGGACGCGATATATATCACGTTGCTATAACCCGTGCCGCGGTGCGCGTCTTCCACCGCGTGGATCACGTCGCTGTGCCAGAACACGGTGTCGCCCGCTTCCATTTTCGGTATGGACGACAGCGCGTCGAACAGGGGCGCATGCCATTCCGGCCTGATCGACAACGCGCGTCCCGGCATTGCGCCGCAGAGGTCGTCTTCGGCGACGTCGTCCTGAAGCGCGCGCAGCAGGATATAAACCATCGCGTTGGCGATCGGAACGAGTTGCAGCGTGCCGTCGCCCGGCCCCTGCGGCGTCAGCGCGGTCCACCCCTGGAATGTGCGAAACATCGAGCAGACCGCCGGCGAAGCAATCTCCTGCACGTCGGGCCGGAACGCGGCATCGAATGGATCGTAGCGTCGCCAGTTGCCGTTGAACACATGCCGGTACACCTTTCGAAAATTGCTTTCGATCCAGCGTTCGACGGAACCCCCATCGCAATGCGCGGACAGACCGAGCGACGCCGAGCCGGGCGGCCGGCGACGCAGACGGTCGGCATACACGGGCACACGGTCAGGATCGAAGTGCACCCGCCCTTCGCTCTCGTTGCGCCACAGCCGGTTCAGGAAGACGCGCGCGGCGGTGAGCGACGGCGCCTGACGCGCCATGATCTGCGGCCTCGACCAGTAGATCCCGTAGATCTGCGGTTTGCCCGACTGGAGCTGGCCGAAATATTTATCCTCGGCGCGATGCTGCAGCCGCGCATCGAGGTCATTGCGCGCGACGTACTCCGCAATCTCCCTGTCCCAGTCTTCGACGAGCTTCGGGTCGAACACGTTGCGAATCACGCATGCGCCGCGCGCCTTGACGCGTTCGATCTGCGCATCGCTGACTCGCTGTGCGGCGATATCGGCAAACTGGATCTCGGGAATGACGGCCTCGCCCCGGTCACGCAGCCCGGCAATGCGCGTGGCTTCCTCGCTGATCGCCTGTTCGACTTCGGCGAACACTTCTCGATAGTTGGGCAGCGTTTCGCGAAGCGCCCGTTTTGCCTGCCGGATAGCGGCGGGCAGATCATCGATTTTCAAGGCTGTCATCTCTGTCTCCGTTCGAGGTTTGCCATCACCGGAGAATAGGCCGCGAACGCGCGACGCAGTGATACGATACAGACAATTATTTTGCATTTCCGGCCATGAAACCCGCCTACGAGCACGTCCAGTTCGGCGACGAATGTTCAGTGCGCATCTACCACAGGCGCCTCGCGCGCATTCCGTTCGAGTGGCATCACCACCCGGAATACGAGTTGACCCTGACCCTGAACAGTCAGGGAAAGCGCTATATCGGCGATTCGGTCTCGGACTACGAAGCAGAAGACCTCGTGCTGGTGCCGCCCGATCTTCCGCATACGTGGGCGTCGAATCGCTCGATCGATTCGTCGTCGCCCCAGGTCGCGGTCGTGATCTGGTTCGACGGCGACTGGGCACGGCGGCTCGCGGATTGTTGCCCGGAATATGGGTCGCTGCACCGGCTGCTGCGCAGGGCTGCCTGCGGTCTCGCCTTCGGACCGGAGGCCGGCGCGGCGATGCGAGCACGCGCGGACGACCTGCTTTCGGGCGCGCCGCGCGAGCGTCTCGCCGCGGCGCTCGATATCCTGTGCGCGCTCGCTGATGCGGCGGGCGTCCCACTCGCGTCGCCCAGCGCATTCAATGGACGGACAGGCGCGCCGTCGGGGCACGAACCTGAACGGATCAACCGCGTGCTCGCCATGATCGATGCACGATTCGCGGAGCCGCTGCGGCTCGCGGAACTGTGTGCGGCCGCGAGCCTGTCCGAGCGCACGCTGACGCGGTATTTTGCCCGGCATCTTGGCGAAAGCGTCGGCCGGTACATTACCCGCGTCAGAATCGGCCACGCGTGTCGCATGCTTGCCGATACGGCGTTACCCATTTCAGTCATCGCGGCGCGCTCCGGATTTGCGAACATCGCCAACTTCAACCGGCAGTTCAAGGCAATGAAGGACGCCACGCCAGCCGCGTATCGCAGGCAGTTCGCAACGGGAAGCGTGCCGGATGCGATCGCCTCGCCGCTCGTCACTGAACGTTCGCCGTCGCTTCGACGCAGGGCTGGAAGGTCGAGGGGGCCGGAAATCGAAGATTGAGATCCGTGGCGCACCGGCACACATGCACTTGCGGATCGCGACGTGCAGACTGCCCTCACGCGTACATGCGGCGAACACATCCCCGATGTCGATGCCGGACGTCCGAAGAACGAGGCCGGTCCTTTCGACGCAAACCGCCCGACTTCAAGCAGTCTTTCGTTTCGACGAAGACCGGCTTCACGCCCACTCAGTGCCCGACCGCCTTGAACACCCGATTCTTCTCGAGCGTGGCCGGATCGAGCGTCTTCTCGCCGCTGTCCGCGGGCAGCGCGGGGCTGTCGTCCTCCAATGCGCGCCCGGTATAGCGGCCTCGCGGCCGTATGACCTTGCCCACCCGGAGCTGCTCGATACAATGCGCGAGCAGACCCACGCTTCGGGCCGTTGCGAACAACCCGAACGACGCATCGCGCGGCAAGTCGAGCTGCGCCGCGAGCGCGGCAAGCGCCACGTCGATATTCGGCCTGAGACCGGTCAGCTCAACCACCTTGTCGATGAACGACATGAGTTCCCGAGGCGGATGCAGCATTTCGAGCAACGCGGCCGCCCGCGGATCGCCGTCCGGATACAGATGATGTCCGAACCCCGGGATAGGAATAGCCGACTGCAGGTGATGGGCAACGACGTACTGCGCACCCAGTCTTCCGACGTCGTCGAACACGGCCCGCACGCGGCCCGACGCATCGCCATGCAGCGGGCCAGAAAGCGTTGCGAGCCCCGTGAGGAGGCATCCCGGCAGCGATGCGCCGGTGGAGGCGGTAATTCTCGCGGCGAACGCCGAACTCGTCATCTCGTGGTCGGCCACGAGGACCATCGCACGGCGAATGAGTTCGGCGCCATCGCGGTCCTGGCCCCAGCCGAGCGCGAGCCGTTCATGCACGCGTTGTGCGTTCGCGTCGCATCGCGCGCCAAACGCCTGCGCGATGAGCGCCACGAGCCGGCCGGCCTCGACATGCAGCGCGCTGTCCGTGCGCCCGAGCGTCGAGTGTCCGCAGGCGGCGAGCGCCGCCAGCGATGTGAACGCGCATTGCCTGCCCCGCTCTCCGCCTTGTAGCGGCACGTCGCCGGTTTCGAAGGAAACGGGCGCGCGCGCATTCCAGAGAACGGTCGCCACCTCCTCGAGCGTCGCCGTGTCCGACAGCCGGATGCTATCCCGTCCCCGGTAATACGGCCGGCCTTTTGCGAAGGTGGTGATGCTGCTGTAAATGCAGGGCTCCTCACCGAATATCGTCCCGGCGGCGAGCGCCTCGCGCTTGCGTCCCACCTGTTTCTTGCGGCACAGACCGGCGACGTCCTCCGCGCGATAGAGGCTCCTGCGCGGGTCGTGCGGGTCCGGCATGACCGCGATGTTGCCTCGACTCACGTACGCATAGACAGTCTGCGCCTGCACCCCGAGTTGTCGGGCGGCTTCAGTCAGCGTGATCCAGTTTCGCATGGGATGGCAGGCAAGGTAAGGCGGCGGAGCGCGGCAGGAGAGGAATGACGATGCGGATCGCGCGTTGCATGCGGGCGCGACCGATCCAGCATCGATATTGACGTCTTTTCAGGTAAAAGTCATCTCGGCGGGTCGCCGCTCCAGGATCTCGACGAGAATGTCGCCCGGCGAGCGCACGAAGCAGGCTCTGACGCCAGGGCGAACCTGCTTGACCGGCTCGACGATTTCCGCGTCACAGCGCAGCAGATGCTCGAACGCGGCATCGAGATCGTCGACGACCACGCCGAAATGATCGATGCCCTCTTTCCGTTCGCGATGAGGGCGGCCGGTTTGGGTGCTCGCCAGCGACGTGATGAAAAGATCGATGCCGCCGATACGCAAATCCACTCGCCCCGGGCGCCGCACGATCTCGTCGTTCAGGCAGCGCGCAAACCAGGCGGCGGTGGCCTCGGCGTTCGCCGAGCACAGTTGCAGATGATCCCA
>CALFSF010000014.1 GCA_937917025.1 uncultured Paraburkholderia sp. | reverse complement strand
TGGATGGCATCCGGATCGACACGCTCGGCACAAAGGTGCGTCCGGAACAACAGATCGAAATCGACCCGGCTGCCCGGGCCGAGCAGGCCAAACAGGTCACGATCCTGCTGCACAAGCCGGTTGGCTTTGTGTCCGGCCAGGCAGAGGACGGATATCTGCCGGCCGTCACGCTCATCACACCCGAAAATCACTGGGAAGGCGACCGCTCGGGAATCCGCTTCACGGGTATGCAACTGCGCGCGCTGGCACCCGCGGGGCGTCTCGACATCGATTCCACCGGCCTGCTGGTCCTGACACAGGACGGCCGCGTCGCGCGGCAACTGATCGGCGAAAATTCGGATATCGACAAGGAATACCTGGTCCGCGTGACTTACGGCGACGAGGCAACCGATATCGACCAGCGTTTTCCGCCGGAGAGCCTCGCGATGTTGCGACACGGCCTGTCGCTCGACGACGTGCCGCTCAAGCCCGCGATGGTGAGCTGGCAGAACGGCGAGCAACTCCGCTTTGTGTTGCGCGAAGGCAAGAAACGCCAGATCCGTCGCATGTGCGAACTGGTCGGACTGAACGTCGTCGGGCTGAAGCGCGTTCGAATGGGCCGCGTTCAACTCGGCGCACTACCCCAGGGACAATGGCGTTATCTCGACGCTGAAGAATCGTTCTGACGCACGGACATCGCAGGAAAACGTGCCTGCCGCTGTCCGGTTGAACTGGAACGCAAGGACGCCCGCATCCGCGGGCGTTTCCATTACGGCGCGCGAGCGATCGCGCCTGACACTACTAATGGCGGACGGCGAACGGCTACCGCCTCAATCGTCGCTGCCCGGATCGAGCCCAGGAAACAGCACTTCGGTGAAGCCGAACTTCGAGAAATCGTTGATCCGCATCGGATAGAGCTTGCCGATCAGGTGATCGCATTCGTGCTGAACGACGCGGGCGTGAAACCCTTCCGCGACACGATCGATTGGTTTGCCGAACTGATCGAAACCTTGATACCGGATCATCGTGAACCGGCTCACGGCGCCGCGCAATCCCGGCACTGACAGGCAACCTTCCCAACCCTCCTCCATATCCTGCGACACCGGCGCGATGGTCGGGTTGATGAGCACCGTCTCGGGCACGGAAGGTGCATCCGGGTAACGCTCGTTACGCCCGAATCCGAAGATCACGACCTGCAGGTCGACGCCGATCTGCGGCGCGGCCAGCCCTGCGCCGTTCGCATCGTGCATCGTGTCGAACATATCCTTCACGAGGTCATGCAGATCGGGTGTATCAAAACGATCGACCGGTGCGGCGATGCGTAGAAGACGCGGATCGCCCATCTTCAGGATTTCACGAATCATGTCGGATGCCCCTCCAGAAGCTTGCGCATACCTTCTTCGTCGAGTACGGGAATGCCGAGTTCCTCGGCCTTCGCGAGTTTGCTGCCCGCTTCCGCGCCAGCGACCACATAGTCAGTCTTTTTCGACACCGAACCGGCCACTTTGGCGCCGGCCGCCTCCAGCATTTCTTTCGCGTCGTCACGCGCCAGTGTGGGCAGTGTGCCCGTCAACACGACGGTCTTGCCCGCCAGCACGCCCTGCGGCGCCTTCGGCGCGGGCGGGCCTTCCGGCCACGTCACGCGGCCCGGAGCCCGCAACTGTTCGATCACCGTGCGATTGTGCTCTTCAGCGAAGAACTGATGAAGCGCCTCGGCGACAACCGGCCCGACGTCGTTGACTTCGAGCAGTTCATCGACCGACGCGTTCATGATCGGATCGAGCGAGCCAAAATGCTTCGCCAGATCCTTCGCAGTCGATTCGCCGACGTGCCGGATACCCAGCGCGTAGATGAAGCGGGCGAGCGTAGTGTGCCTGGCTTTTTCCAGCGAATCCAGCAGGTTTTGCGCGGACTTGTCCGCGAAACGGTCGAGCGCGGCCAGCGTCGAGAACCCGAGGTTGAACAGATCGGCAGGCGTGCGAACCAGATTCTGTTCGACCAGCTGATCGATGATCTTTTCCCCCAGGCCGTCGATATCGAGCGCGCGACGTTGCGCGAAGTGCCACAACGCCTGCTTGCGCTGCGCGGGACAAAAAAGCCCACCGCTACACCGTGCGATCACTTCGTCCGGCAGACGCTCGATCGCGGAGCCGCAGACCGGACACTGCGTCGGCATCACGAACTCGCGCGCGTCGGCGGGACGCCGGTCGAGCAACGCGCTCACTACTTCGGGAATGACGTCGCCCGCGCGGCGCACGATGACCGTGTCGCCGATGCGGATATCCTTGCGCCGCACTTCGTCTTCGTTGTGCAGCGTCGCGTTCGTCACGGTCGCGCCGCCGACGAACACGGGCTCCAGCCGGGCGACCGGCGTGATCGCGCCCGTGCGCCCGACCTGAACATCGATCGCGAGAAGCTTCGTGAGCGCTTCCTGCGCCGGGAACTTGTGCGCAAGCGCGAAGCGCGGCGCGCGCGACACGAAACCGAGCCGGTCCTGCTCGTCGCGATTGTTGACCTTGTACACGACGCCGTCGATGTCGTACGGCAGACTATCCCGCTTTTCGCCGACCGCATGGAAGAATGCCAGCAGCCCTTCCACGCCCTTCACCACCGCCCGCTCCGGGTTCACCGGCAAGCCCAGTTCGCCATACCAGTCGAGCAGCGCGCTATGTGTTGCCGGCATCTCCGCACCCTCGAGCACACCGATGCCGTATGCGAAGAACGACAATGGCCGCTGCGCGGTGATTTTCGGATCGAGCTGGCGCAGGCTGCCGGCTGCGGCGTTACGCGGATTCGCGAACTCGCGCTGCTCCGCTTCGCGCTGCCGTGCATTCAGGCGTTCGAAGTCGCGGCGAAACATCAGCACTTCGCCGCGAACGTCCAGCACCCCCGGCACGCGCTTGCCCTTTAACGTGAGCGGAATAGAGCGGACCGTCCGGATGTTTTCGGTCACGTCCTCACCCGTTTCGCCGTCGCCGCGCGTGGACGCCTGCACGAAGCGGCCGTCGATATAGCGCAGCGAAATGGCGAGCCCGTCGAACTTGAGTTCGCATGCGTAGTCGACCGGTGCCACGCCGAGCGTATCGGACACGCGTTTGTCGAACGCGGCGATGTCTTCGTCAGCGAAACCGTTGTTCAGCGAAAGCATCGGCATCGAATGCACGACCGGCTCAAAGCCACGCGCGACCTCGCCGCCGACACGCTGGGTCGGCGAATCGGGCGTGATCAGGTCCGGGTGCTCGGACTCGACCTGCTGCAACGCCTTGAAGAGCCGGTCGTATTCGGCGTCCGGCAGGTCCGGCTGGTCGAGCACGTAGTACGCATGATTCGCGCGTTCAAGTTCGGCGCGCAGCCATGCGGCCCGCTCGGATGGTGACGCGACTGCTGGATCAGGGGCGGAAGTTCGAGCCCTGCTGGGGGCGGGTTCTCAGAAGATTCTCAGACGCCAGATTATCGCAGGAAGAGCGGGGCGTGGCATCGTCCGAACGGCCAGCTTTGTGCATCTGCAGCAGTCACCCCCCTCTTCTTCCTGGCCGGCTGGCTAACGCGCATCGCGACACGTTGACAGGGGCACGACCGGATGCGAACCTGGCGGCTGCAGCACCATCTCGCCCCACCCATCCAGCGCATCGATTGCAGGAGTATCCATGTCATCTTTTCACTTGCGCGCCAGCTACGTGCCGTACATGGCCAGGCTGTTGCGAACGCTCTGCGTGATGCTCGCGGCGGTCTATACATTGCCGGCGTCCGCGCGCGAGCAGGTCGTGACTGTGCCACTTGCGGGCGGACAATCGATCGTCTATCTGCTCACCCAGAAAGACGACAGCAAACCTGCGTGGGTACTCGTCATGATGCCAGGCGGCGACGGCAGACTGGACCTTAGACAGGAGGCGGACGGCGAGATCACGATGCGCGAGAAGAACAACTTTCTGGTTCGCGCACGTGGCTTGATCGTCGATGATCGCTTCGCTACGGCAATCGTGGACTCGCCCTCCGATTTGCCCGACGGTTATACCGACCGTTTCCGGGCGTCGTCACGTCACACGCAGGACATCGCACAGATCGCCGCTGACCTCAAGCGTCGCTTTCCCGGTGCGAACCTCGTCCTCGTCGGTACGAGCCGGGGCACGATTTCGACGGCATTCGCCGGGCGGGACCTTGCCAGCACATGGCAAGCGGTCGTCCATACATCGACGCTCAGCAGCCCTTCGCGCGGTCAGGCGCTGCCGCTCGACGGTTTCGACTATAACGCGATCCACGCACGCCAGCTATTCGTGCATCACGTCGACGACGCGTGCTTTCTCTGTTCGTTCGAAGCGGCAAAACGCATTGCCAGCGGCCACGACTTCATCGCCGTGAGCGGCGGCAACGCGAGCGGCAACCCCTGCAAGGCGATGGCGCATCACGGCTTTAATGGCCAGGATGCGTCCGTCGTTGCAGCGATCAAGGCGTGGATCGAAGGCGCGAAATGGCCGAAGGAGGTGAACTGAAACGGGTCGCCTGTCGGGCCGCTGCCGCGCAACCCGTCGAGGGTGTTGCGCGGCAGGGTGATGAACCGCGAGCGAGGCGGCAGTGACAGGCTTACTGGCTGAAGAGACGGCGCGTCGCCGGCGAACCCGCCGGGATACCGGCCTGTTCGAGGCGTGCATACAGCGTCATCAACTGCTTCTCGATGGCGAGGAGCGCGCTTTCCGGCAACGGCCTGCGCTGATCGTCGACGACCCGCGCGCCGATGCGCTCGGACAGCGACTTCGCGTAATCGCACATCAGGCGGAATGGCAGAATATCCTCGTCGGCGACCGGCACGTCGAGCACCAGCGTGATCATCTGGCCGCCCTTGTACGTGAGGTCGTCGCGCAGGAAATTCGTGTCGCCGAACTGAAGCATGAACACCGGGCTCTGCTTCGAATCGAGCTTGACGAATCGTGTGCCGTCGCGCGAGAGCAGCAGGCCGTCCTGCGAAGCCACGGCCTGCACGTAATTGGCGGACCACGGTGCGCCGTCGGACATCACGTTGATCGACAGCTGGGCATCGCATTGCGCGGCGAAACCGTCGAGCTCGCGCGCCATCGCGACCGTTTCCAGCATGTCGGGAAATTCGGGAGAGGCGTCGATCGCGTCCGCGAACTGCTGTACGCCCGTCACGAACTCGGAGAACTCCAGTTCATTCAACGGGCCGCTGCGATTCGCGAGTTGCGCCGCCGCGCGCAGTTCTTCGTAACGTGCGCCGTTCTGCAGCAATTCCCACGCGCCGCCGCCTTCCGGCTTGCCTTCGATGTGAACCGGCTTGCTGCCCGCGCGCCGCAGGCGCTGGGCCAGCGGAATGATCTTGTCGCCGGCAACGGAGCCGGCCGGCCGGATCGGCACGATGCAGTCGATGCGGCGATCCACGATAGCCGGCGGCGCCGAGGAAATCGTCGTGGCCGCAGGCAGAATCGGCTCGACCGGTTCCTGGTCAACCGCGCTTCTGGTCACGGAAGCGCTGGTTTCGTCCTGCTCGGGAAAACCGTTCGGTGTCGTCGCTTCGGCCTGGATGTCGACAGCCGTATCGAGCGGCGCGACGCCCGCTCCGCCGAAACTCGGCTCGACGCGCGATGCCGAGGCGGCATCCGCCGGATCGCCGAGCGACGGCTCGCGGCGTGTGGCCGGCCGCGCGGGTTCGATGAACGGACTCTGCTCTTCTTCCGGGTCGCGTACGGACGTTTCGGCGGTTTCAGCGGGCATGGGGCGCGGCATACGGCGGCGCACCTTCGCGCCCTGCCACGCGTTGTAGACCACCACCCCCCCGACCACCACGGCGCCGGCGCCGATCAAACCGAGTGTCAACTCGTCCATGCATGCTCCATCAGCAATTCTTTTGTCTGCGATGCAGCCGGCCGCGCCTGCCTCGCGCGGCCAGGCGCCGCTGCGTGGCGTGCAGGCGCGCGCCGTCTGCTCGATTCATTCTTCGGGTCAAGCGATATTCTGCGCGAAGCCCGCGGCCGTTTCCATGTCGACCGCGACGATCCGCGACACGCCCTGCTCCTGCATGGTCACGCCAATCAGTTGCTGCGCCATTTCCATCGCAATCTTGTTGTGCGAGATGAAGAGGAACTGCGTCTTGGCGGACATCGCGCGCACGAGGTTCGCGAAGCGTTCGGTGTTCGCATCGTCGAGCGGCGCATCCACTTCGTCCAGCAGGCAGAACGGGGCCGGGTTCAACTGGAACATCGCGAACACGAGCGCCGTCGCCGTCAGTGCCTTTTCACCACCCGAGAGCAGATGGATCGTCGAATTCTTCTTGCCCGGCGGTTGCGCCATCACCTGCACGCCGGCGTCGAGAATTTCGTCGCCAGTCATGATGAGCTTCGCCTGGCCGCCGCCGAAAAGACGCGGGAACAGTTCGCCAAAATGCCGGTTGACCTCGTCGAACGTGCCCTGCAGCAACGTGCGGGTTTCCTGGTCGATCTTGCGGATCGCGTCTTCGAGCGTTTCGATGGCGTTGTTCAGGTCAGCCGACTGCGCATCGAGGAACGTCTTGCGTTCGCTGGCGGCCTTCAGTTCGTCGAGCGCCGCCATGTTCACCGGCCCGAGCGCCGTGATCGCGTTGTTCAGGCGTGTGACTTCGCCCTGCAGATACGACGGCTTCATGTCCGGCGTGAGTTTGGCCTGCAACTCCGCTTCGTCCACGCCGGCGGCGGCCAGCTGTTCGACGAACTGTTCGCCGTTCAGGCGCGCCGCCTGTTCCTTCAACTGCAGTTCGGTGATGCGGTCGCGCAGCGGTTGCAGCGCACGCTCGGCGGTGAGACGGGTTTCGTCGGCCGAGCGCAGCTTCGCGGTCAGGTCGTCGAGTTCGAGACGCGCGGCGTGCAGCAGCTCTTCTTTCGCCGCGCGCAGCTCCAGCGCGTCCTGCAGGCCGGTGTGCGCGGTCTGCTCATTGATCGTTTCGAGTTCGGCACGCGCGTCTTCCAGCGAAGCGGCGACGCGTTCGCTCTGCTCGTGCGCCACCTGGATGCTGCGCTTGAGTTCGTCGATCCGGTTCGCCATGTTGCGCGCGGCGAAGCGCGCGTCGGTGGCGGCGCGGTCGAGATCGCGCGACTGCGCACGTGCCGCGGTCAGTTCTTCGTCGAGTGCTTCAAACGCGAGCTGGTTGTCCTCGAACCGTGCCTGCAGTTCGGCGAGCTGCGCGTCGTGACGTTCGAAATTCGCTTCCGATTCGCCACGCAACGCGCGCTGTTCCTCGATCTGCGCGGTGATCTCTTCCAGTTCCTCGCGGATCTGCGTGCTGCGCTGCGTGTAGCGCTCGTGCGCCTGCGTGAGCTTGAGCACGTCCATCTGCAGCGCATGCACGCGCTGCGTCGCGCGCTCAGCCTGCGAGCGCACGTCCGAAAGTGTCTGCGATGCCTGCGTATGCGCGGCTTCAGCGCGGATCGCGGCAGCCTTCGCTTCGTCGGCGAGGAGCGCCTGGGCGCGCACCTGACGCGTCAGGTTCTCGATTTCCTGCTGACGGGCCAGCATGCCGGCCTGTTCGGAATCGGCCGCGTACAGTTGCACGCCGACACGCGTCACGACGTGCCCGGCCTTCACGACAAACGCACCGCCAGCCGGCAGTTGCGAGCGCATGGCGAGCGCCTGCGCGAGATCGTCGGCGACGAACGCCTGGCCGAGCCAGTCGGTGAGGACCGCGCGCAACCCGGCGTCGTCGATGCGCACGAGCGAGAGCAGCGGGCGCAGCGTCGACGGCGCGTCGGCCGGCTGTCCGGCGGCCGGCGGTGCGTAGAACGCGAGCTTCGCGGGCGGCGCGTCCGTGGCGAACGCCTTGACCCAGTCGAGATTCGAGACTTCGAGTGCGGCAAGGCGTTCGCGCAGCACCGATTCGAGCGCCGTTTCCCAGCCCGCCTCGACATGCAGCTTCTTCCACAGACGCGGCAGCGCGCCCAGTTCGTGCCTGTCGAGCCACGGCTGGATCTTGCCTTCGGTCTGTACGTTTTCCTGCAGTTGCTTCAACGCGGCAAGCCGTGCTTCGAGCTGGTGAATCTGCGCGCTCTCCGCCTGCACGCGTTCCTGCGCGGCACGACGTTCGCCATCCAGACGCGGCAGCGTTTCCTGCGCATCGGCGTGACGCGCCTGGGCTTCGCTCAGGATCTCCTCGTGCTCGGCGAGCTGCATGCGCTGCTCCTCGAGCTGCGCTTCGTCCGGCGCGTCCAGACCGCCCGCTTCCTGCTTCAGCCGCTCGTGACGCTGCTGCAACTGCTGCAACTGCTGGTCGGCGTTGCGTTGATGCGCGGCTTCGAGCTTGAGCGCCTGTTCGGTCTGCGCGATGCCGCCGCGCTCTTCGTTCAGCTGCGTCTGCGCATCGCGCCAGCGGGCTTCGAGCGCCGGCATGGCGTCGTGTTTCGCGGCCGCTTCGTCTTCGGCGAGCGCGGCCTTTTCTTCCGCGACGGCCAGTTGTTCTTCCGCGTCCTCGAGATCGCCCTGCGCCTTTTCCGCCTGCGACTGCCATTGCTCACGCTGCGCGGTCAGCGCGGCGATCTGCGCCTGCACGCGGTTGCGCGACTCGACGATGAAGCGGATTTCCGCTTCGAGGCGGCTCACCTCGGCATTCGCTTCGTAGAGCGCGCCCTGTGCGCCCTGCATCGCGTCGCTCGCCGAATAGTGCGCGACCCGCAGCGTTTCCAGCTGTGCCTCGACTTCGCGCAGCTTCGCGGTGTGCGCTTCCAGATCGATCTGGGCCTGCTCGATCGCGCGCTGCTGGCGTTCCTGCTCGCCGCCAGCCTCGTTCTTGCGCAACAGCCACAGCAGACGCTGCTTCTCTTCGCCGTCGGCCTGCAGTTCCTTGAACTTCGTCGCGACCACCGCCTGCGCCTCGAGCTTTTCGAGGTTCGCGCCGAGTTCGCGCACGATGTCCTCGACGCGCGTCAGGTTCTCGCGCGTGTCGTGCAGACGGCTCTCCGTCTCGCGGCGGCGCTCCTTGTACTTCGACACGCCCGCGGCTTCCTCGAGGAACACGCGCAGCTCTTCGGGCTTCGCCTCGATGATCCGCGCGATCATGCCCTGCCCGATGATCGCGTACGCGCGCGGACCGAGACCGGTACCGAGGAAGATGTCCTGGATGTCGCGCCGGCGCGCCGGCAGGTTGTTGATGTAGTAGCTCGACGTGCCGTCGCGCGTCAGCACGCGCTTGACGGCGATCTCGGCATACTGGCCCCACTGGCCGGCCGCGCGGCCGTCGGCGTTGTCGAAGATCAGTTCGACGCTCGCGCGGCTGCCCGGCTTGCGCGCCGTCGAGCCGTTGAAGATGACGTCCTGCATCGATTCGCCGCGCAGCTCGGACGCGCGCGATTCGCCGAGCACCCAGCGCACGGCATCGATGATGTTGGATTTGCCGCAACCATTCGGACCCACCACGCCAACGAGCTGGCCTGGAACCTGGAAATGCGTGGGGTCGACGAAAGACTTGAAGCCAGCGAGTTTGATCGAGGTCAGACGCACGGCGATATCGCTGATTGAAAAGGGAAAATTGAATCGGACCGCGCTGCTCCCGGGCACCGTCGGCGAACCTCGCCGGACGGCACGCGGAACCACCGCGGTACTCGGGCCGGCGACACGCGGTCAAGCGCGCCCCGACAGGCAGTGGCAATCATACCATCGCGCGTTCCCGATCCTTACGGTCCGGGTCGGAGTGCGTGCCGGCAGGCGGTTTGGCTTTCGTGCGATGCACCCAGCTCGACAACGCGGACGCCAGCACGATGCACGCGCCGCCCGCCCATTCGCGCGGACCGGGCGTCTCACCGGCGAAGAGCCATGCGGACAGCGCCGTGATCACGATCTCGAACAGCATGATGATCGACGCGCGGTTGGCCGGCACGCGCGAGAGCCCGTATTGCACGAGCATGTTGTTGCTGCCGAGCACGAACCCGAGGCCGACGACGAGCAGCGCGGCGGTTGCGAGATGCGGGCCCGCCGGCGGCGTCGGCATCGCCTCGAAAAGCGACGCGAACGAACTGAAGATCGCCGCGCCGCCGAAAATCGTCGCGGTGCGCATTTCGGGCTTCATGTCGGGCAGCACGCGGCTTGCCTTCAGAATCAGCACGTTGCTCATCGCGAAACCCATGCCGCCCGCCAGCCCCGCCCATTCGGCCAGGTTGCCCGGCACCGGAATGCCAAGCTGCGGCGACCACAGCATCATCATCGCGCCGGCCAGCGACAGCGCGGCGAGCGCCGCGCCCGACCACGTCAGCCGTTCGTGCAGGATGAAGTGCGCGAAGAGCGCGGTCCACGCGGGCGTGAGATAGAAGAGCAGCAGCACGCGCATCACTTCGCCGTGGATCGAACCCCACACGAAGCCGAGGTTCGTCACGCCGGCGGCCAGTGCCAGCGCCGGCAGCAACCAGTGCCACTGGACAGTCGCGATCGCGCGACGGCGCAAGAGCAGCACGAAGAGACACCCGGCGCCGCTCGTCAACGCGCTCGCCGCCGTGCCGGTCACGCCCAGCGCGGCAAGCATGCGCAGCGGATACCAGATCAGGCCCCAGACCGACGCGCCCAGCATGATCGCGAGCGTCGGCCAGCCGGTCGACCAGCTATTCCGGAGCCCGTTATTCATCGCGCGGTCCCCGTCGTTGCGCCGGCCGCCGCCCTGAAACGGCCGGCCGTGCTGCAGCGCACTGCCGTTCGCCTTGCCGCCACGGGTTCCGCCCTTCGTCTGTGTCTGTTACTGCCTGCATCCCGCCTCCTGTCTGGCGTGTCCACCGGGCCGCATGCCCCCGCGGGTCGCCGCGCGCCGGGCCCCAAGGCCCTTCCGCACGCTATAATCCAATGCTCGCCGCCGGTCATCCGATCCCGTGTTCAGGGTGTCGCCGCGCGCCGCCTTCATCTGTGTTTGCCGTCTTCGACGAGGCTCGATCCGCCCAGTGAACCCGCTACTCGATTCCCTCCAGCCCTATCCGTTCGAAAAGCTGCGCGCGCTTTTCCAGGATGTCACGCCGCCCGCCGGTCTCGCGCACATCAGCTTTGGCATCGGCGAGCCGAAACATCCGACGCCCGCGCTGATCCGCGACGCCGTCGTCGCATCGCTCGGCGGCCTCGCTTCGTATCCGGCGACGCTCGGCGCGCCGGCGCTGCGCGAGTCGATCGCCCGCTGGGTCGCCTGGCGCTACAACCTGCCCGCGCTCGATCCGCTGACGCAGGTGCTGCCCGTCGCGGGCTCGCGCGAGGCACTTTTCGCGCTCGCGCAAACGGTGATCGATCCGTCGAAAAAGATCGGCGGTGAACCCGCGATCGTACTCTGTCCCAACCCGTTCTATCAAATCTACGAGGGTGCGGCATTGCTGGCCGGGGCCCAGCCGTACTTCGCCAATAGCGACCCGGCGCGCAACTTCGCCTGCGACTACGCGGCCATTCCCGAAGCGGTCTGGGCGCGCACGCAACTGCTGTACGTATGCTCGCCGGGCAATCCGACGGGCGCCGTGCTCACGCTCGACGACTGGCGCGAACTGTTCGCGCTGTCGGACCGCTATGGCTTCGTGATCGCGTCCGACGAATGCTATTCCGAGATCTATTTCGACGAAGCGAAGCCGCCGCTCGGCGGCCTCGAAGCGGCGCACCGGCTCGGCCGCGGTTTCGAGCGGCTCGTCATGCTCTCCAGCCTGTCCAAGCGCTCGAACGTGCCCGGCATGCGCTCGGGCTTCGTCGCGGGCGACGCGGCCATCCTGAAGCAGTTCCTGCTGTACCGCACATACCACGGCGCCGCGCTCTCGACCGTCTACCAGAGCGCCAGCATCGCCGCGTGGAACGACGAGACACACGTGCGCGAGAACCGCGCGAAGTACGTGCAGAAGTTCTCCACCGTGACGCCAATGCTCGCCGATGTACTCGGCGTGCGCCTGCCGGACGCCGCGTTCTACCTGTGGGCCGACGTGTCGCGCACTGGCCTTTCGGATACCGGTTTCGCCCAGCGCCTGTACGCCGACTATAATGTGACGGTTCTGCCCGGATCGTTCCTCGCCCGCACCGCGCAAGGCACGAACCCCGGCCGCGATTTCGTGCGCCTCGCGCTCGTCGCCGGTGTCGACGAATGCACAGAAGGCGCGCAGCGGATCGTCGATTTTTGCCGCTCCCTGGCGCGCTGACGCGCCGCGAACCGCTGCCAGCCGGCCGCCGCCCTCTTCACCCGCTTTCCACTCTTCAGAAATCACGAACATGTCGCAACAACTTCAGCAGATCATCGATAACGCCTGGGAAAACCGCGCCGAGCTGTCGCCGAAGGCCGCGCCCGCCGAAGTGCGTGACGCCGTCACGCACGCCATCGAGCAGCTCGACAAGGGCCAGCTTCGCGTCGCCGAAAAGAAGGACGGCCAAT
>CALFSF010000013.1 GCA_937917025.1 uncultured Paraburkholderia sp. | reverse complement strand
GCGCGCACGCGGATCGAGCGCCGTTCGCGCAGCCGGCGGATCGCGCCGGGTTTCGACAGCACGATGTAATTGAAAGGGTTGTTGCAGATCGCCTCGACGGTACACGTAAAGCGGTACACCGCCTGGCTCGCGATCGCGACGATGTCGAGGTTTTCGTTGAGTTCGACGGGCGCTGCCTTGCCGTTTGCGACAGGGGGCGTGATGAACAGCACCTGGTTCGGCGCGAAGCCGATCACTCGGGCGGGATACATCGGGCGGCCCATGCCGATCAGCGAACGCACGCCGAGCAGCGCGCCGACCGGCAAATGCATTTCGGAAAGCGACGAGGGCAGCGGGGTTTCGCCTTCAGGCTGCGCGGACGTTGCGCCCGCAACCGTTGTCTCCTTGCGGCGAGGCTTGAAATGCGCGAAAAGAAAACTGCGCTCGTCCTCGCTGGCGATCGATGCGCCGCGCTCACGCAGCAGGGCTCCGTCCTCATCGACGATGGGCCACGATAGCGGCGTGGCTAGAGGAACATCGTCGGGCCTAAGCGCCAGTCCGGATGCGACGATCGATTCTTCTTCTGCCAGTTCGTTTGACGACATTTACCGGTCACCCCAGTTCAGGTTATTAAGTCGTATACGGCTCCGCATAGTAAAACTTTAATCGAAGATCAGGAAACTGCTGCGAAATTAAATCCAGGGCAGTTAATCCGGGGAATTAATGCAGCGGCTCGAAATCTGACGCGAATCGCCACTATCCTGTCTCGACCGCTCTGCTCTCTTCAGCATACCGCCGTATAAACATGTTGAAACGAAGCCGTCCGCCGTATATACTCGTTTATACGCTCACGGGAGATTGGCATCATGGCAAAGACAGCGACGCTCACAATTCAGCGGTGGGGGAACAGCCTGGCTGTTCGCATTCCTGCTGCGGTCGCACGCTCGGCTCATTTCGAGGTTGGTCAGGAGGTTGAAGTGACCACTGAAGAGAGCGGTGTGACGGTGAAGCCGGTTGGTCCGCGCAAGCTGACGCTGGCGGAAAAGCTGGCGCGTTTTGATCCGGAAAAGCACGGCGGCGAGGCGATGGCAACGGGCCGCGTTGGTGCGGAGGTATTCTGATGACCCGAGCTTTGTGGGTGCCTGATCGTCGCGACATCATCTGGATTGACTGCAACCCGCAGGTCGGCCGCGAGATGAAGGATATGCATCCGATGCTGGTTCTGTCACCCGGGCAGTTCAATAAGCGAACGGGCATCGTCATAGGGCTTCCGATGACGACCGCCGGGTTCAACGATACGAATCCGTTTGCCATCAAGTTTCAGGGGCCGAAGAACGTTACGAGCTACGTGCTTGGACACCAGCCCAAATCATTTGACTGGCGAGTGCGAGGAGCGAAGGCGCATCCATGGAAGCGGGTACCGGATGAAGTATTCGCTGCCGCCTGCGAGCAGTTGAACCAGATTATCGCGATTTGCAACTAGGCAAAGCCTGGCATAACCGTCATCCGATTAATGACGTGGGACGCAACCGCTAAACCTGGCGATACCACCTCGGCGTATAAATCCATTGCGTCTTGCCATTCACCGAAAACGCACGGGTGAGCGATGACCCGATAATCACCATCGTCCGCATATCGACCATTTCACCGCGAAGCTCTCCAAGCGACATATGGCGCACCTGGCCGCCGGGTCTTCCGACGTTTCTCCCCAGCACCACCGTTGTCTCAGGCGAGCGGAATTCGCGGACGATATCGAGCGCCTTGTCGAGTTGCCACGGACGCGCGCGCGAAACCGGATTATAGAAAGCCATCACCAGATCGGCGCCAGCCGCATGTCTGAGGCGATTTTCAATGACTTCCCATGGCTTGAGATTATCGGAAAGCGACAACATGCAGAAATCGTGACCGAGCGGCGCGCCGGCCTGCGCGGCCGTCGCCATTGCCGCCGAGACACCCGGCACGATTTCGAGTTCGACGCTGCCCCAGCGTGCGTTGCCCGATTCGTGAAGCGCCTCCAGCACGGCGGCGGCCATGGCAAAGACGCCGGGGTCGCCGGACGAAACCATCACGACTGAACGCCCCTCGGCGGCCAGTTCGAACGCGTGACGCGCGCGCTGCATCTCCTCGCGGTTGTCGGTGCCGTGTACGCGCTGGTCCGCGCGGAACGGGCCCGCCATCGTCACGTAGGTTTCGTAGCCGAGCACATCGGTGGCCGCATCGAGCGCCGCGCGGGCGGCGGGCGCCATCAGGCGCGCATCGCCCGGGCCGAGGCCGATGACGCTTAGTCGCCCGCGCGCCTGTCCGACCGACGACGGATCGACCGGTGCATGCGCGAGCGCCAGCGCAACCGGCGAATCGCCGGCAAGGATGTCATGCGGTACGCGCATTGCAGCAGCAAGGAGTGTGTGTGGTTTGCTGTCGGTAGCGGGCGTGGCGACAAAACGGAGCGTCACGCCGAGGGTGGCAGCGGCTTCGGTTAATGTGACTTCGCCCGCACGCTCAATGGGCACGAGCAGCGCAGCCAGCGAGAGTCCAGCGATGCCGCTCGCGCTCAACGCATGCTGCACATGTCCGACGATGTCGCCATCGAGACCATCGGTCGCGGCAACGACGCTGCGCGGATGAATCAGCAACTCGTCCGCGCTGCCGTTCCATGCTTGCGGCGTGACGCGTATGACGAGCCGTGCATCGGCGGAGCGTGGCAACCGCGCATCGTCGAGCCAGGGCGCTTCGCCTTCGATGCGTGTGCTTTCGCCCGCGAGCAGGTCAGATACGAAGCGCTTACCCTGCGTGAGACTCGAAAGCGCATACCCGTCCGGCGGATTCAGCACGCACGTGCCGAAACGCAACTCGCCGCTCGTCGTGATGGCGGGTGAGACGCCCAGCGCGTCGGCGATCTCGCGAGCCATCCGGTTCACGCCGGCCAGTCCGCCGAGCAACGGCACGACCGCGCTTCCATCTTCGGCGACGGCTAGTACGGGCGGCTCCGCGCCCTTGTCGGAAAGCAGCGGCGCGATGCAGCGAATCACGATGCCGGCGGCGCACAACGCGACGAGCGGCGTGCCGCGCGCGTACAGCTCACGCAGATGAGCGCTGAGTTCGCTATAGGCGACGTCCCCCTCGACACGTCCTGCAAGCCCGTGAATCTGCGCGCCCGGATAGCGGGTCTGGATGCGCCGCGCTGTCTCGAGCGCACCGGCGCCGAGAATGACGATCGCGGGCACGGTTGAATTCATCCGCGCCATTTTTCACCCGGCACGACGAGCAGCGAGAAATAGGGCGACGCCATCGGATCGACTTCAGCGAGTGGCACGATCCGCTGGTTTGTCATCGTTGCGCGCTCGACGTAAAGCGCACGCTTTTCAAGGCCGAGTTCGCACAGTACGCGCCGCACCTTGTCGAAATTGCGGCCGAGCTTCATCACGACCGCGGCGTCCGCGTCGGCGAGCCGTCGTTTCAGTTCGTCTTCCGGCAGCACGCCCGACAGCACCAATAGCGTCTGGTTGCGATAGACGAGCGGCGAGCCGAGTATCGCCGCGCCGCCCAGCATCGAGCACACGCCGGGCACCACTTGCGCTTCGAAGCGCGGCGCCAGCAGGTCATGCAGATACATATAGGAGCCGTAGAAAAACGGGTCGCCCTCGCAGATCACGGCGACGTCGCGGCCCGCATCGAGATGGCCCGCGATGATTTCGGCGGCGGTGTCGTAGAAGTCGGCGATCACGGTTTCATACGAAAGCGGTGGCGCGAGCGTTTCGGTCGTCACCGGGTAGACGAGCGGCAGGCGTTCCTGCGCTTCGTGCAGATGCATCTCGATGATCCCGAACGCGTTGCCCTTTTTGCCTTTGGCGACGAAGTACGCGACGACGGGCGCGGCCTTTAGCAGACGCACCGCTTTCAGCGTGATCAGCTCCGGGTCGCCAGGTCCCACGCCGAGTCCAAAAAGACGTCCACGCACCGTCATTTATTCTTCCTCCGAAGCGAGGGCGTTCACGGCGGCCGCGGCCATCGCGCTGCCGCCGCGCCGTCCCGCGACGATCACGAACGGCACGCCGCGACTGTTCTCCGCAAGCATCGCCTTCGATTCCATCGCGCCGACGAAACCCACCGGAAAACCGAGGATCAACGCGGGTTTTGGCGCACCCGCGTCGAGCATTTCGAGCAGATAGAAGAGGGCCGTGGGCGCGTTGCCGATCACGACGACGCTGCCTTCAATGTGAGGTCGCCACAGTTCGAGCGCGGCGGCGGAGCGCGTGTTATGCAGCGTGAGCGCCATCGGCGCCACGCCCGGGTCGCCCAGTGTGCAGATGACCGGATTGTCCGCGGGCAGCCGCGCGCGTGTGATGCCTTCGGCGACCATGCGCGCGTCGCAGAGCACCGGCGCGCCGCGCAGCAGCGCCGCGCGTCCGGCGGCCCCCGCGCCGGCGGAAAACCGTAGATCGTCGAGGACGTCGACCATGCCGCACGCGTGAATCACGCGTACGGCCAGCTTTTCGAGGTCGGCGGGAATGTGACGCAGGTCGGCCTCGGCGCGGATCGTCGCGAAAGACCTGCGATAGATTTCCCGACCGTCGCGAATGTAATCAAGCATCGAATGAACTCCGGGTCAGGCGTTCGAGCGTATCGGCGGCCTGATCGATCGTCAGATTGCGCGCGACGGGTACGCCAGAACCAGGTGAGCCGTCGCGTCGAAAGAGGTCGTAGCGGGCGGGCGCCACGGCAAGCAGCGTCCATGACGCGCAATGCGCCGCCGCGCAGGAGCGCGGGCAACCGCTCAAATGAACGTCGACACCGGCCGGCAAGCGGGCCGCGAGAAGGAGGCCATCGCCCTTGGTGTCGGCGTTGCCCTTCACGCAGCCTTGCGAACCGGCGCAGGCAATGACACGCGCCAGCGGATTTGCTGCATCGGTGACGAGTCCAATCGACTCAAGTCGCTTTAACACTTGCGGCGCGTTGTCGTGTGGGATATCTGGAACGATGACGCCTTGCCATGGCGTCAAGCGAAGCGTTGCGGTGCGAGCATCAATGGCAAGCTGGGCAAGCGCTTCCAGCGTTTTAAAGTCGAGACGGCCGAGCGCTGGCTGAGCACCCGCGTAAGAGAGGTTCACGCTGTCTTGCGGATGTAGTCCGAGTCTAAGTGATACGTTAGCCGGAGAGCGACGCCAGGCGTCAACGCGAAAATCATCCAACAGAGTGAAACCGACTCGCGTCTGCACCTGCTCCATGAACGACGTGACGCCGTGCGCGGCGAGCACATCGCGCATGCGCGAGTGGTCCGGTGCGGCGAGGTCCAGGAACGTATGCAGCAACGCGGCGACGAGCGCGGGGACCTGATGAGGCAGGACGGCACCAGATGGCGCATGCCGGGACGTACGCAAAACAGGAGGACACCCCGCAAGCCCAAAGGCAAAGCGGACGTCCTCCCGATCCCGCACCGCGGCAAGCCAGATATCGTGCGGATGGTCGAGCATGGCAAGACGCTCGCCACCGTCGAGCATCAACGCGAATTTGGGCGAAAGCGCCGCGAATCGTGGATCATCCTGCAGCAGCGAAAGTATCTGTGAGGCAAGCGCAGTGACGTCGAAGAGCGCATGCGGATCGCGACCTGCAAGCGGGCTCACCATCAGGTTGCGAATATCGTCGCGCGCGATCGGGTTCGTTTCGTGATCGTCGCGTGGCGCTTGTGGTCCTGACCCTGCATCCAGCAGCCGGCCCGTTAGCGCGTTTTCTTCACCGATACGCACGCCGCGCAGTTGCAGATTCGCGCGGTTTGTCACTTCGATCACGCCGGACGTATGCCGCTTTGCAGCATCCGCGATCGCGAGCGCCTGATCCGCGCGCAGTTCACCACACGGCAGCTTGATTCTGCACAGGCCACCGTCGCGCGCCTGCACGATGCGCCACAACCCCGGGCAGGCCGAAGGGCGCGGTGATGCGGCGGGAGTGAAGGCAGACGTAGCGTGGTTCAAGAGGTCACCGGGTTGTGCGCCGCGCGACGGCCCGAGCGCCTCGTCATGGAGGAACTGCTGCGGCATCGGTACACCCCGCCCGACGTTGGCTGGCACGAACAAGTCTCACC
>CALFSF010000012.1 GCA_937917025.1 uncultured Paraburkholderia sp. | reverse complement strand
ACGAAGTGCTCGACGTGATGGTCGAACTCGCGCAGGAAGGCATGACGATGATGTGTGTCACGCACGAAATGGGCTTCGCGAAGAAAGTCGCGCACCGCGTGATCTTCATGGACAAGGGTTTGATCGTCGAAGACGACCGCAAGGACGAATTCTTCGACAATCCCAAGTCGGATCGCGCCAAGGATTTTCTGGCGAAGATCCTGCACTGAGAGTTCGGCGCGCCGCACCCAGGGCACAAGAAAAAGCCGCTTCGAGAGGAGCGGCTTTTTTACTGTGCGCTGGCGTTGCCAACGGTGGCCGACTGGCGCCGCGTTTCAGGATTCGAACGCGGCGGCGTCGTCGGATTCGAGATCGAGGGCCACGGGTATCGGCTCGTGGACGACCGGCGTCGGCGCCGAGGCCGAGCGGTCGCTTGCGGGATCGCGCAGCTTCTCGAGCACGGCCGGCGGCACCGGCACATTCGTGCGGGCGATCACTTCGCCGTGCTGGAACATCAGCAGATCGCCGGGTTCGAACGCGGTCCACACCTCGTTGTCCGTGAGCGGCTGCGTGGCGATCACCGCGACGCGATCTTCCGGCGTCGTGTACTTCGCGAAGTCGATCGACACGTCGGCGTCGACCAGATGCGCGGTCGAAAACGGCCAGCGCCGCACGAGGTAATAGAGGCGCGTCGAGCAGTGCGCGAAGAGCGCCTGTCCGTTCGACATCAGGAAATTGAACACGCCGGCCTGCGTGATCTCACGCGTCAGTTTTTCGAGCGCGGGGAAGAGTTCATCGAGGCCCGGCTGCGAGCCCGGGAATTCCTTGCGCAGGCCTTGCAGCAACGCGCAGAACGCGAGTTCGCTGTCGGTGGTGCCGACCGGCTGATAGACGCCCGTGAGGAACGGCTGGTAATCCTGCAGATCGCCGTTGTGCGCGAAGATCCAGTGACGTCCCCACAGCTCGCGCATGAACGGATGGCAGTTTTCGAGCTGGATATGACCTTGCGTCGCCTTGCGGATATGCGCGATCGTGTTCTTCGACTTGATCGGATAGCGCTTGACCATCTCGGCGATCGGCGAGGTGGCCGACGACTGGTGATCGATGAAGAGCCGGCAGGCCTTGTCTTCGAAGAAGGCGATGCCCCAGCCGTCCGCATGGTGATCGGTGACGCCGCCGCGCGCGGCAAAACCGGTGAACGAGAACGTGACGTCCGTCGGCGCGGCGCAGTTCATTCCGAGTAGTTGGCACATGTTGCGAAAGCCACGGGTGAACGGAGTGAGCCGTTACAATGATGATTTTCCAAGCATATCACCGAGCCAGAAGCGGCAAACAATCAAATTGACGGATGTTCAGGCCGCAGTGTTGCGGTTTGCCGACGTCGATTGAACCGTTTATCCGCTTTGCGGCGCTCGCCACTTCTTTCGCCATGACAGCTTCCAACGTTTCCCACGATTCCCTGACGATCGCCCGCCCGGACGACTGGCACCTTCACGTGCGCGACGGCGCGATGCTCGCGGCCGTGCTGCCGCACACCGCGCGCCAGTTCGGCCGCGCGATCATCATGCCGAACCTGAAGCCGCCGGTGACGACCACCGCGCAGGCCGCCGCGTATCGCGAGCGGATCGTGGCCGCGATTCCGGCGGGCGTGACATTCGAACCGCTGATGACGCTGTATCTCACCGACAACACGCCGCCCGATGAAATCCGCCGCGCGCGCGAAAGCGGCTTCGTGCATGGCGTGAAGCTGTATCCGGCGGGCGCGACGACCAACTCGGACGCGGGCGTCACCGACATCATGAAGTGCGCGAAAACGCTCGAGGCGATGCAGGAAGCGGGCATGCCGCTGCTGGTGCATGGCGAGGTGACGGATGCGTCGATCGATCTCTTCGATCGCGAGAAGGTGTTTATCGATCGGGTGATGACGCCGTTGCGCCGCGCGTTTCCGGCGCTGAAAGTGGTGTTCGAACACATCACGACGAAAGATGCCGTCGACTACATCCGCGATGCGGGCGCCGCGCCCGAACTGCTCGGCGCGACGATCACGGCCCACCATCTGCTGTACAACCGCAACGCGATCTTTCAGGGCGGCATTCGTCCGCATTACTACTGCCTGCCGGTGCTGAAGCGCGAGACGCATCGCGTCGCGCTCGTCGAGGCCGCGACCTCGGGTAATCCGCGCTTCTTCCTCGGCACGGACAGCGCGCCGCACCCGAAGGGCCTGAAGGAGCATGCGTGCGGCTGTGCGGGCTGCTACACGGCGCTGCACGCGCTGGAGCTGTACGCCGAAGCGTTCGATGACGCGGGCGCGCTCGACAGGCTCGAAGGCTTCGCGAGTTTCTTCGGCGCGGACTTCTATCGGCTGCCGAGAAGTGAGGAAACGGTGACGCTGCGGCGCGAACAGTGGACGCTGCCGGCGGAAGTCATCGCGGGCGACACGCCGGTCGTGCCGCTGCGCGGCGGCGAGGCGATTGGCTGGCGGCTCGTCTGAGCGTCGGTCTGGCGATGCGGGAGAGGGGCCAGTGAGCCCGGAGCCAGGCGGTGGTTGCGACATCACGCAGAAGGATGCTGCGACGCATCCGTTCGCGGCGGCTTCAGCGCATGCTGCGTTCGACACTTCGGCGGTGAATCCCATGTCTGATACGGCGTTGCCGGGTCGTCTTCGTCCTCCGCACATGGAAACGCCGTTCGCGCGGATCGACTGGCGCACGCCGTGGTTCGCGCAATTCATCGCACGCGGCGAGCGCTGGCAGCAGGCGGCGCTCGCCGGCGCACCCGCGCTGCTCGCCGCGATGAATGCGGACGCCATCCGCTCGCGACAGACGACAGGCCGCGGCCAGCCGCTGGCCTTCATCGCGCAGGACGACCTGCCGGCGGGCTCGGCGTACGAAGCGCATATCGCGTCGACGGGCGGCGTGCCGACCCGCCACAATCTTCACGACTTCTTCAACGCGCTCGTCTGGTTCCAGTTTCCGCGGACCAAGGCGACGCTGAACGCCCGGCAGTCGGCGGCGATCGACGTGCTCGGTGTCGGCCCGACCCGCGGCGGCACGCGCGATGCGCTGACGCTGTTCGACGAAAACGCCGTGCTGTTTGCGTGCACCGATCCATCGCTCGGCGCGGCGTTGCGTGCGTTCGACTGGCGCGCGCTGTTCGTCGCGAATCGCGCGGCGTGGGGCTCGCGATGCGAGGTGCGATGCTTTGGTCACGCGCTGCTCGAGAAGCTGGTCGCGCCATATAAGGCGTGTACGGCGCATGCATGGATCGTCGACGTGCCAACCGACTATTTCTCATGGAGCGTCTCCGCGCGCGATGCTTGGCTGGACTGCGCGGTGAGCGAGGCGCTTTCGGCGGCGGGAGAACTGAACGGGCGCGTGTTCGCGCCGCTTCCGGTGCTGGGCATTCCGGGCTGGTGGGCGACGAACGAAAACCCGACCTTCTATGACGACACCGCGGTCTTCCGACCCGGCCGGCGCGCCCGATAAACGGCGGCTTTGCCGTGCGATGTTAGAATCGGCGCCAGCAAAGCAGGCCAGGCAGTCGCGGCCTCCGCGGTTTCGACCAGAGAGGGCGAGGAAAGTCCGGACTCCACAGGGCAGGGTGATGGCTAACGGCCATCCGTGGTGACACGCGGAACAGGGCAACAGAGAACAGACCGCCGATGGCCCGGCGCAAGCCGGGATCAGGTAAGGGTGAAACGGTGCGGTAAGAGCGCACCGCGGCTGTGGCGACACAGACCGGCACGGTAACCTCCACCCGGAGCAATTCCAAGTAGGCAGGCGCGCATCTTCGAGATGCAGGATGGGGCCCCCGTCTCGTCTGCGGGTAGGAAGCTTGAGCGCGTCAGCAATGGCGCGCCTAGAGGAATGGCTGCCACACGCATCGCGCCTTCGGGCGCAGTGCGTGCACAGAATCCGGCTTATCGGCCTGCTTTGCCACCCGAACAAAAAAATGCCGGCGCCGATGATTCGACGCCGGCATTTTTCTTTCGCAGCACGCGCAACACGTGCGGCTGATTTCGCGGAGCCCGGATCAGCCCGCGACGATATCGAACGAATGCGTCAATTCGGCCGATCTGGCGAGCATGATCGACGCCGAGCAGTATTTGTCGTGCGACAGATTGATCGCGCGTTCCACGGTCGCCGGATTCAGGTTCTTGCCCGTCACGGTGAAGTGGAAGTGGATTTTCGTGAAGATCTTCGGGTCTTCGCTCGCGCGCTCGGCCTTCAGCGTGACCGAGCACCCGGCGATTTCCTGACGGCTCTTCTTCAGGATCATCACGACGTCGTACGCCGTGCAGCCGCCCGTGCCGAGCAGCACCATTTCCATCGGCCGCGGCGCCAGATTACGGCCGCCGCCTTCCGGCGCGCCGTCCATCATGGCCAGATGGCCGCTACCCGTTTCGGCCGCGAAAGCCATCCCGTCCCGCCCCATCCAGCTTACTTTGCATTCCATGCCCGTACTCCAGCGCGTTGCGCTTGAATTCAAGATGGGCATTGTAGCCCGTCGGTTCAACGGATGTACGCGCGTGCCCAGGCGCGCCGATGTCCCCGCCAACGCCTTGCATGTTGCGGTGCGCCATGTTTCGCGGGGCTCGGGATTGCCCTTATATCGGTAGGGGTTTTACTCTAGCCGTTACATCCCGGCGACCCGGCTGGAGCGCGCGTATGCGCTGATTTATAAGGGTTTTTCCCACTCAGACAACTTTCATTTGAATTTTGCATAATGAAATCGTATTTCACCATGCAAATATTCTTGCGTCGCACAAGGTCGGCTCATATAATCGGTTTCATTGGTTGTCGCAGTTCGACAATCTCCGCTGTCTCCTCCACCTCCTCCTTTGGTGGATTAAGCCCGAACCAACCGTTCGGGCTTTTTTTCGCCTGTCTCCTGTATGTTTGCCGCAATCTTTGACGTCGCGCGGCAATTTCCTTTATAATTCAGGGCTTTTCCGCATTCGCGCCCGCGGAGGAAGAACCAGGGAGAGCCTGCACGCGCCTCGATGCGCACACTACAAGCAGGAAAAAATACATTGGGCGCAGCAATTTTTTTGGATCGATCATGAAGACGTTTTCCGCAAAAGCCCATGAGGTTACGCGTGAATGGTACGTGATTGACGCGACGGATAAGGTTCTCGGGCGTGTCGCCAGCGAAGTGGCACACCGTCTTCGCGGCAAGCACAAGCCTGAATTCACTCCGCACGTCGACACCGGTGATTTCATCATCGTTATCAACGCCGGCAAGCTGAAAGTCACGGGCAACAAGGCTACTGACAAGAAGTACTACCGTCACTCGGGCTACCCGGGCGGTATCTACGAAACGACGTTCGGCAAGATGCAGGAACGCTTCCCGGGCCGTGCGCTCGAGAAAGCGGTCAAGGGCATGCTGCCGAAGGGCCCGCTCGGCTACGCGATGATCAAGAAGCTGAAGGTCTACGCTGACGCAACGCATCCGCATTCGGCACAACAGCCGAAAGCGCTCGAGATCTAAGGGGAGCCCACATGATCGGTAACTGGAATTACGGTACGGGCCGCCGCAAGAGCGCCGTTGCACGTGTCTTCATCAAGGCAGGCAAGGGCGACATCATTGTGAACGGCAAGCCCATCGCCGATTACTTCTCGCGCGAAACGTCGCTGATGATCGTGCGCCAGCCGCTGGAACTGACGAGCCACGCCACCACGTTCGACATCAAGGTCAACGTGTCGGGCGGCGGTGAAACGGGTCAGGCCGGTGCGGTTCGCCACGGCATCACCCGCGCGCTGATGGACTACGACGCAACGCTGAAGCCGGCTCTGTCGAGCGCTGGCTTCGTGACGCGTGATGCCCGTGAAGTCGAACGTAAGAAGGTCGGCTTCCACAAGGCACGCCGCAGGAAGCAATTCTCGAAGCGTTAATCGCTTTGGGTCAGATTCGTCTTCGGGCGAATCTGCTGCAAAAAAGCCGCTTTCGCGTATGCGTCGGCGGCTTTTTTCATGGGATGGCGTGTGTCCCGGAATCCGCCTGGCCTGAAGTCGGGGCGTCGAATACCCCTACACGAAGCCCTTGATTTCACAGGGCTTCAGCACGATATT
>CALFSF010000011.1 GCA_937917025.1 uncultured Paraburkholderia sp. | reverse complement strand
TCGATGCTATGGATACGCGCGAGCCTGCGCGACGGCATCGCAAGCGACGCCAGACTTTCCGGTTCATTCGTGGCGCGCGCCACAACCTTGTCGGGGGTCACCACACTCGTGAGGATCGGCTTTGCGCTTTCGGTCATTGCAACTGCCCCTCGCGTTTCAGATCGCGTTCGAAGTCGGCGAGAGATCGCTCCAGCCGGTCGATCAATTCATCGATCTGCGACTCCGTCACAATCAACGGCGGTGCGATCAATTGCATGTCGCCGAATTCGCCGCGATTGGCGCGCCGGTTGTACAACGCGATGCCGTGCGCAAGACCATACTGGGTGAGCCGGGCCGGCGCGTTCATCGGCGCGGGCAATGGCCGTCTGGTCGCCTGATCCGCGACCAGCTCGATCGCCATGAGCAGTCCCTTGCCGCGCACGTCGCCGATCAACGGCGTGCGCGATTGCAGGTCGCGCAGCCTCGCATCCAGATAGGCGCCCATTCGCGCAGCGCGTTCGACAAGCCGCTGCTGCACCACTTCGTCAAGCACAGCCGCCGCCACGGCACACGAAAACGGATTCGAAAAATACGTGTGGCCATGCACGAATCCGCCGTGGCCGCCAATCGTCTCGACGATACGATTGGGCGCGAGCACCGCGCCAAACGGCGTGTAACCGGCGGCCAACCCTTTGGCGAGCGTCACGATATCGGGCCGCGACCCCGCCCAATGTTGCGAAGACAGGAATGCGCCGCTGCGGCCCGCACCGCTCATGATTTCGTCGTGAATGAGCAGCACGCCGTAACGATCGCAGATCTCGCGGACCTTGCGGTAGTACGATGCCGGCGACACAAGCGCGCCACTCGACAATCCGCCGATCGGCTCGATGATGAAGGCGAGCACCGTCTGCGGGCCTTCCTCCAGAATCTTTGCTTCGAGCGCCTGCGCGCAGGCCGCAACATGCTCTTCAGCGTTGATGCCCGGCACCAGCCGGTAAGTCAGCGGGGCCGGGATTTTCGGCATCGGCCGCATCATGGGTCGGTAGATCGACTCCGTGAACGAATCGCCGGTGACCGCCATCGCACCCATCGTGGAGCCGTGATAGCTCGGGTCACGCGCGATGACCTTGAAGCGCACCCCCTCGCCTCGCGCCACCGAGTACTGGCGCGCGAGCTTGAGTGCCGATTCGTTCGCCTCCGAACCGCCGGACACGAAAAACGCCCGTTCGAAGCCTTCGCCGGCGAGACCCGTGAGCTGGTCGGCGAGCCGCACGTTGTGCTCGCTCTCGAAGAAGCGGGGGTAGGCGAACGTCACACGCTGCGCCTGTTCGATCATCGCCGCGACTACACGCGGATTCGAATGACCGAGATTGCTGACGACCGCCCCCGACGTGGCGTCGAAATACTGCTTGCCGGTTTCGTCGTACAGATAGACGCCTTCGCCACGCGCGATACGCGGTGGCCGTTGCGCGCCCTTTGGCAGGTAAAAGCTCATTACACTGCCGCCAGCCGGCGTGTCGCCGACCAGACGTGGCTGGGATTGTTCAGACATGATCGTTGGCCTCAATGGATGCTGTTTCGCGCACGTCGTCCGTGGCCGGAGGGGTGCGTCTGGCAAAGCGGCTCAGCACGTTCTACAGCAAGGTCGAGACATCGTTGCTATAGCCATCATGCGACAGCGCACCGCAAAACGTAATCGAGCCGGCGGAGACCACCGCGCCGCCGAAGCCCGTTTCGTAGTAGATGATTTCCGAGCGGATCAGCGTTTCGGCAGGCGCGCGCGAGCGCGTCATCGTGTGCGACAGCAGCGCATCGAGCGCCGGGCCGAACGCAGCACTGTGACCCTCGGAGCGAGCGAGGATCGTCACGTTGGCGGGCGTGCCGTCGACGGATTCGGTCGAATCGAGTTCGAAGCCGGCGGCACCGCCGCCCGACAAGCCATAGTCGCCGAACAATGGCCCTTCGATGCCTTCGAGAATCCATCCGCCCGGTTGCTTGCGCGCACTGTCCAGCACACGGTAATGCGCGCCTTCGAACGGACCCTGTGATGTGAAGCCGATGCCGACCAGTTGCTGCGGCGTGCGCGCGCTGCTGCGCCAAAGGCCACCGTATTCGCCATCCAGCGCGTGGAAATACTCGCCCGCTTCGGCCGCCCACGCGCGCACGCCGCCTTCCGTACGGCGCATTTCGATCGCGCCGGGCACCCTCTGCGAACGGCCGATACGCCAGTAGAAGCCATTGCCACCCAGATACGCGAGATTGCCGCCGCTGCGCTGATAGCCGGCGAATGCGTCGAGTGTCGCGGCGGTGTGGTATTCCGGATGCGTGCCGGTCAGGACGGTGGCGTACGGTTCGAGAATCGCAGCGCCGAAGCGCTCGAGATCGTCGTCGGTGACGACATCGAAGGCGAAGCCCTTGTGTTCGAGCCAGTCGAGCAGATGAGTGTCGGCGATGTAGTGCCGGCAACCGGAACCGCACGCATCGTCGAACGTGAGAAAGCCGGGGCGCATCGTCAGCATCGGCCGCAGCCGCGACGAAAATGCCACGCCGCTGCCATCCGAATGGCGGTTGTACGTCGACAGGCCGACTTCCGGATGCTCGTCCGGATTGTGGGGATAGGCGCCCCATTCCGCGACCCTGTTACGCAACGAAGCATCGAAGTTGCCGCGCGCGTAGTTGGCGTAGGCCTGATACGTGTACGTTGCGGCAACGAAGACGATTGGCGCAGTCGGCTTGCCCGGCTCTGGGCGCACATAGAACGGCAGGTAATCGGTTGCGCCCTCCACGCCGATTTTCATCGCATAGGCACCGCTTCTCAGCGCTCGCGGCACCTTGAACGTGAAATCAGTCGCCCAGCCGGCATCGTGCAGATCGTCGTCGTGAAAGTGAATCGCCGCGTAATGGCCCGGCGCCGCACGCCAGCACATCTCACGACCACTCCACAGGCTACCGCGCACGGCCCGCGTGGGCAGATTGACCAGCTCGCCGTGCCGCGCGTTCGGCGCGATATCGATAATCTTCAGCGTGTCGATGCCGCGCGCAAAATCCCAGGCTGCAAACAGATCGGCACGCTCAAAGTCTTCGGCGCGCGGCGCGCGGATCGTGGCCGTGGCCGTGGCCGCCGCGCGCGAGGGTGGCACGTTGGCGACGAAGGGCGCCTCGATCTTGCCGTTGAAGAAAGCACCACGGATTGCCTTGTCGTCCAGTGCGGCGATCAGCAGATCGATCGCATCCTCGGCATTGCCCTGGATTGTTCCGGCGCCCTCGCCAACTGGATACACGGCGTGGCGGAGCAGCGGCCGCGCGGCGCGGTGGTCCACCTCAGCCACACCGACTTCGATCTGGCCAGCGACCGCATCGATGGCACACCAGACGTCATACCATTTGGCGCCGAGAATCGCTGGACACTGCAGGCGGGCGACGGGCTGGCCCCGGCCTCGTCCAAGCCGCATCTCGACTCCGTTCTCGCTTACGAGCAGCGCGAAGCCCGTGCCACGCGCCGCGTTCCATTGGGAGATCACGCACTGGTCGCCCCGGGTGATGGCGGTCGGCTGAATGCGCGCGCCCACTGTCAGGCCGGCGCCGCCTGCCGCCGGCACGCGCGCGACGCGGGCAAACGAACCGGGCAACAGCGGTTTGTCGAACGAGGCAAACGTCCCGGAAAAAATATGATCGAGCTTCTCCATGCGCATACCCGGGCCGCTCGGGTTCGGATCGGCGTGAATCACCCGCACGAGTTCCGCCGTGAACGCCTGCGCGGACTTGCTGGACACCTTGAATTCAATGGTTTCGTCAGGCCCGGCGGAGAGGATGTCGCTATATCCGGTGATCGTGATCATGCTTGTGCCCTGGGGGTGCGCCGCGCGCGGTTGATTGCAAAATGGACGGCTGCTGGATTGCTGCACGGCCGACATTCAGCGCAGTCTAGGTCCGTGAAATTTTTTGCACTACGCGGCGGGCGTTTGATCGTATATTCGCGTCATGAATATCAACGACATCGATTTGAATCTGCTGCGGATTCTTGATGCGGTCCATAGTGAGCGCAGCGTGAGCCGCGCGGCGCTCAGACTCAATCTGTCCCAGCCCCGTGTGAGCAATGCGCTGGTGAGCCTGCGCGCGCTGCTGCAGGACCGGCTGTTCGTGCGCAAGGCAAGCGGCGTAGCGCCCACCGAACTGATGACGGTCCTCGCTCCGCGTGTGCGCGAAGCACTGACACTGCTGGAGGACTGCCTCGTTCAGCGGTTCGGTTTCGAACCGGCTACGGCGCGGCGCACGTTTCGGCTGCATATGAGCGACAGCATCGAGATCATCGCAATCCCGCCCTTGCGGCAGCGCGTCGAGGAAATGGCGCCGCAGGTACGGCTTGAAACCGCGCAATTGCTGGCGGATCATATCCCGCAGGCATTGCAGGCTGGCGAAATCGACTTCGCGATCGGCAGCTATGG
>CALFSF010000010.1 GCA_937917025.1 uncultured Paraburkholderia sp. | reverse complement strand
TGTCGACATCTCCGGGGGGCGCACGGTCGCAGTAAGGGCACGGCATCTGGTTATCAAGATGTCTGAGCGAAACCCGGTTGAACCCATTCGTCTTCCTGGTGCTCTCCGACGTGCAATGGCCAGTGCGTCCAGTATCGTCTTCCCCGAGTCCACGTCCTTAGTGGTCGATGGACGGGAGTACATTCTGGTTATCGTGAATCAGTTATCGAGTGCGAATCCGATGGGATATTGCGGCGCCGGAGAGGAAGGCGAAGTGTACGCGTTGCAAATAGCCGGTGCGAAAGCGGAAACCCGATTTTCCGCTCTGGTGCAGAGTTGCCTTAAAAACATCGACCTTGCATCAGACGGAGTCCTGCCGCCAGCCCGATCCGTCTCGTGGAACCCGGTGCCGGCAGGAATTCGAATCGCCTGGATGAGTGACGCGAGAGGCGAAGAGGCGACTCACATATATCAATATGAGCGGGGTGAATTTGTTGAAGGTCCGGGTGAAAAGTAGCCTTGGCGCGCGCTGGTGGCGCTCGAAAAGCATCAATATCAAAAAAAGCCCGTAACCACGCAGGTCACAGGCTTTTTGTTTACACCTTAAAAGCGTAACTCTCAGAACGGAATATCGTCGTCCATCTCATCAAACCCGCCGCCAGCCGGTGCGCTCGGACGGCTGGCACCACCACCGCCGCCAGCACCGCCACGCGGCGCGCTGGCCTGACCACGACCGCCACCACCGCTACGCTCGGACGGCTCACGGCTATAACCGCCATCGTCGCCGCCACCACCGCCACCCGACGCGCCGCCACGGCCGCCGAGCATCTGCATCTGTTCAGCGACGATTTCCGTCGAGTAACGGTCGGTGCCGTCCTGCGCCTGCCATTTGCGCGTACGGATGCGGCCTTCGATGTACACCGACGAGCCTTTCTTCAGGTATTCGTTGACGATTTCAGCAAGGCGGCCGAAAAACGACACACGGTGCCATTCGGTCGACTCTTTCATTTCGCCCGACGTCTTGTCCTTGTAGCGATCGGTCGTGGCGAGCCGGATGTTCGCCACAGCGTCGCCGCTCGGCAGATAACGGACCTCGGGATCGGCTCCGAGATTGCCGACGAGAATGACCTTGTTCACGGATGCCATGCGTTTCTCCTGTTGATTCCGTTGCGGGCGGCCGGCAATGCGCGGTTTCGTGCTGCGACCCCCAGGGCCGGAGATCGAAGCCGCGCCGCAGCCGTCCGCCGATAAGTTCTGTTACGCCCTGCGCGGCGGCTGCTTCATGTTTGCGGCGATTATAAGCCAGCAAAACACGAGCCCCGAGCAGGCAAAAAACACGGCGCTCTGACCGTCCACTTTCAGCAGCCATCCGCCGATCACGCCGCCCATTGCCAGCCCGATCGACTGCGTGGTGTTGTACACGCCGGCAGCCGCGCCCTTGCGCGTTCCCGGCGCGAGTTTCGACACGAGCGAAGGCTGCGACGCCTCCAGCACGTTAAAGCCAAGGAAGTAGACGAAAAGAATCGCCGCGACAGACAGAATGGTATGGGGTGCGAGGCCGAGCAACAACTGGCCGATCAGGATAAGCGCAATCGCGCCCAGCAGCACCGCCTTCATCTTGCCGCGCTTTTCAGCCGCGATGATCGCGGGAACCATCATGACGAAGGCGAGCCCCATCACCGGCAGATACACCTTCCAGTGCGACGCGACCGGCAGGCCGCCCGCTTCCAGGATGCGCGGCACGACGAGAAAGAGCGCCGTCTGCGTGGCGTGCAGCACGAGCACGCCGAAATTCAGGCGCAGCAATTCCACGTTGTGCAGCACTTCGGCGAACGGTGCGCGCACGTGTACCGGCTTCGGCGCATCCGGCACGATCCACAGCACGACGCCGACCGCGAGAATCGAGAACACGCCGACAAGCGCGAAGAGGCCGCTCATGCCGACCCACTCGAACACGATTGGCGCGCCGACGATCGCCACGGCGAACGACACGCCAATGCTGCCGCCCACCATCGCCATGGCCTTCGTGCGGTGCTCCTCGGCGGTCAGGTCCGCGATGAACGCGATCACCGCCGACGATACGGCGCCCATCCCCTGAATCACCCGTCCGACGATGATCCACGTCATGTCGTGCGCGCCCGCCGCGACGAAACTGCCCAGCGCGAAAATCAGGAGACCTGTCGCGATGACGGGCTTGCGGCCGATCTTGTCGGAAATCCAGCCGTAGAAGATATAGAGCAACGACTGCGTGGCGCCGTACGCGCCGAGCGCGATGCCGACGAGCAGCACGTTGTCGCCGCCCGGAATCGTTTTCGCGTAGATCGAAAACACCGGCATGATCATGAAGAGGCCGAGCATGCGCAACGCGAAGATCGCAGCGAGTGACACGGTCGCGCGCAGTTCAGGCGCGCTCATGCGTGAAGATGTTGCGGATGGATTGGACATCGGAAGCGATATTCGAGTGATCGGGGCGGCTAACCGCAGGGCAGCTGTGCGCGATGCGTTCAGCCCGGCGGTGTACCGCGCGCGACAGTCGGCATGCGGCACGGTGCGTTGCCCGGTGGCCCGCTGCTGGCTTGCTGTCGCGGCAAACGTCCCCATCTGAAGGGCCTGAAGCCCGCTCGCCGCGGCGCCCGACCGTGGCGCGGCAAACCCTGCTTCGCGCCTTGCGGGCGTTGTCAGGAAGCCGTAACGACGGTCTGGAAAAGTCGTTATAGTAGCAGGTTTAGCCCCTTCTCTTTCCGCCAGGTCATGGAATAACGCGTGGAACAAATCCGTATCCGTGGGGCCCGCACCCACAACCTGAAGAACGTCAATCTCGACTTGCCGCGTCACAAGCTGATTGTGATCACCGGCCTGTCCGGCTCGGGCAAATCATCGCTCGCCTTCGATACGCTCTACGCGGAAGGTCAGCGTCGCTACGTCGAAAGTCTGTCCGCGTACGCGCGGCAGTTCCTGCAATTGATGGAAAAGCCGGACGTCGACCTGATCGAGGGGCTCTCGCCCGCCATTTCGATCGAGCAGAAGGCGACCTCGCACAATCCGCGCTCCACCGTGGGCACGGTCACCGAAATCCACGACTATCTGCGGCTCCTCTACGCACGCGTCGGCACGCCGTATTGCCCGGACCACGAAATTCCGCTCGAGTCGCAAAGCGTCTCGCAGATGGTGGACGCCGCGCTCGCGCTACCGGAGGACACGAAGCTGATGATCCTCGCGCCCGTCGTGGCGAACCGCAAGGGCGAACACGTCGAGCTGTTCGAGGCCATGCAGGCGCAGGGTTTCATCCGCTTCCGGGTGAGCTCGGGTGGCGGCACGGCAAACGAAGGCGTCGCGAAAATCCACGAAGTCGATTCGCTGCCGAAGCTGAAAAAGAACGACAAGCACACGATCGACGTCGTCGTCGACCGTCTGAAGGTGCGCGCCGACATGAAGCAGCGCCTCGCCGAATCGTTCGAAACCGCGCTGCGCCTCGCCGACGGCCGCGCGATCGCGCTGGAAATGGATACCGGAAAGGAACATCTGTTCAGCTCGAAGTTCGCGTGCCCGATCTGTTCGTATTCGCTGCAGGAACTGGAGCCGCGGCTTTTCTCGTTCAACAACCCGATGGGCGCGTGTCCGGAATGTGACGGCCTGGGCCAGATCACGTTCTTCGATCCGAAGCGGGTGGTCGCGCATCCGTCGCTGTCGCTCGCGGCGGGCGCGGTGAAAGGCTGGGACCGGCGCAACCAGTTCTACTTCCAGATGCTGCAAAGCCTCGCGTTGTTCTACGAATTCGACATCGATACCGCGTTCGAGGACCTGCCCGAGAAAATCCGCAAGATCCTGCTGTACGGCTCCGGCAAGCAGACCATTCCGTTCTCGTACATGAACGAGCGCGGCCGCACGTCGATCCGCGAGCACGTGTTCGAAGGGATCATCCCGAATCTGGAGCGGCGCTATCGCGAGACCGATTCGGTCGCGGTGCGCGAGGAACTCTCGAAGTATCAGAACAACCAGGCGTGTCCGGCCTGCGAAGGCACGCGTCTGCGTCGCGAGGCGCGCTTCGTGCGCATCGGCACCGACGCCGACGCCCGTGGCATTTTCGAGGTGAGCGGCATGCCGCTGCGCGACACGCTCGGTTATTTCCAGACGCTGCGTCTGGAAGGCGCGAAGCGCGAGATCGCCGACAAGGTCGTGAAGGAAATCGTCGCGCGCCTGATGTTCCTGAATAACGTGGGGCTGGATTATCTGTCGCTGGAACGTAGCGCGGAAACGCTCTCCGGCGGCGAAGCGCAGCGCATCCGGCTCGCCTCGCAGATCGGCTCGGGCCTGACGGGCGTGATGTACGTGCTCGACGAGCCGTCGATCGGCCTGCACCAGCGCGACAACG
>CALFSF010000009.1 GCA_937917025.1 uncultured Paraburkholderia sp. | reverse complement strand
CATGCCAGCTATGTAGAGTATGCGTTCTGTGCTATGCTTTTCCGGATGCAAGTTAAGGTCCTTCCAAGCAAGACTTGATTCGCGCAATCCGCCAAACGGTCAGGCCGTGTCGCGGAAGGTTGAGTAACCCGCTATTTCTCGAGAAACTCGAAGAAAGGTGAGCGTAAAAATGATGAAGCAACTCCAGCTGAACTCTTATCTGTTCGGCGGCAACGCTCCGTATGTAGAAGAGCAGTACGAGGCGTATCTCGATAATCCGGCGTCAGTGCCCGAGACCTGGCGTGAGTATTTCGACGCGTTGCAGAACGTCCCGGCATCGGACGGCGGCAACGGCAACGACGTGGCCCATGGCCCGATCGTCGAGTCGTTTGCGCAGCGGGCGAAGGCAAATGCCTTTATTCCCCGCACCGCCACCGGCGGCGAAGACCTTGCCACCGCGCGCAAGCAGGTCTATGTCCAGTCGCTGATCGGCGCCTACCGTTTTCTCGGCTCGCAATGGGCCAATCTCGATCCGCTGAAGCGCCGCGAGCGCCCGAACATTCCCGAGCTTGAACCTGCGTTCTACGACTTCACCGAAGCCGACATGGACCAGACGTTCAACGCGAACAATCTGTATTTCGGCTTCGAACAGGCATCGCTGCGCGACATCATCAAGGCGCTGCGCGATACGTACTGCGGCACGATCGGCGCCGAGTACATGTACCTGAGCGATCCGGAGCAGAAGCGCTGGTGGAAGGAAAAGCTCGAGTCGATCCGCTCGACGCCGAATTTCTCCGCCGAAAAGAAAAAGCACATCCTGAACCGTCTGACGGCAGCCGACGGCCTCGAGCGCTTCCTGCACACCCGGTACGTCGGTCAGAAGCGTTTCTCGCTGGAAGGCGGCGAAAGCTTCATCGCATCGATGGACGAAGTGGTGCGTCACGGCGGCGCGAACGGCGTGCAGGAAATCGTCATCGGCATGGCCCACCGCGGCCGTCTGAACGTGCTGGTCAATACGCTCGGCAAGATGCCGGCCGACCTCTTCGCTGAATTCGAAGGCAAGCACGTCGACGATCTGCCGGCTGGCGACGTGAAGTACCACAAGGGTTTTTCGTCGGACGTCTCGACGGAGGGCGGCCCGGTTCACCTGTCGCTCGCGTTCAACCCGTCGCACCTCGAAATCGTGAACCCGGTGGTCGAAGGTTCGGCGAAGGCCCGGATGGACCGTCGCGGCGACGATCAGGGCCTGCAGGTCCTGCCGGTGCAGATCCACGGCGACGCGGCCTTCGCGGGCCAGGGCGTCGTGATGGAAACGCTGAACCTCGCGCAGACGCGCGGTTACGGCACGCACGGCACGCTGCACATCGTCATCAACAACCAGATCGGCTTCACGACGTCCGACCCGCGCGACGCGCGCTCGACGCTGTACTGCACCGACGTCGTCAAGATGATCGAAGCGCCGGTGCTGCACGTGAACGGCGACGATCCGG
>CALFSF010000008.1 GCA_937917025.1 uncultured Paraburkholderia sp. | reverse complement strand
CCCGCGGAGGCAAGCAACATGGCGATGAGCCCCTTTGCCAGCGACGACGACGATGGCCTCATGAACGAAATCAACATGACGCCGCTCGTCGACGTCATGTTGGTACTGCTGATCGTTTTCATGGTCACGATTCCGGTGATCCGCCACGCGGTGAAGATCGACCTGCCGCACGCGAGCAGCCAGAAAGAAGAGACGAAGCCCGCGCAGGTCACCGTCAACGTGCTGGCCGACGGCACCGTTCTGTGGGACGACACGCCCGTCAGCGACGACGCGTTGCGCGCGAAGATCGCCGCCGCCGCGCAGGTCACGCCGCAGCCCGAACTGCATCTGAACGCGGACCGCAAGGTCGCGTATGAAAAGGTCGCCGACGTGATGTCCGCGGCGCAGGCAGGCGGTCTGACGAAGATCGGTTTCGTCACCGAGCCGAAGAAGTAACACGCTGCTTCGTTGCGGAGTCCGGACGCGGAAAATCCCTTTATTCAGGGGCTAAAACTGAACGCGACGGATAAAGTAAAAGGCCTTCATCGTCAGATGAAGGCCTTTTTTTGTGCGCACTCGGCGCCTTCGGGCGGCGGGATCACTTGCCATGAGAATAGCCGGAGTCACCGCATGCGACAGCCGTGGTCGACACGGACAGCGCGCTCAGCCCTATCAGGCTCGCTATGATAGCGGCCATGAGTTTTCGCATAAGAGACTCCTTAGCGAAGGGATTTCACTATAGGCCCGTCAGCGCGCGCATTCAAGCAAACGGCCATTGAAAGTACCGATCACCGCCCGCGCTTAAATGCCAAAAGCGATATCAGCCGTTCCGGGCACATCTGCTGCTTTCAGCGCGCGCCGCTCGGGCCGGCTATCCGGACACTCCCTCGTGATGTACGCGCCGTTGCGCTCATCGAGCATCTCGACCAGATAGTCGACGAACGCGCGCACGGCCGGCACCATCCCCTGCCGCGAGACGAACACGGCATAGAGCTGCGGCGTCGGCAACGTCCAGCCCGGCATCACCGGCGAAAGTTTGCCCGAGCGTAACGCCGCGCCGTACATCATCTCCGGCAACGCGGCGATACCCACGCCGGCCATCACGGCTTCGAGCACCATCATCAGGTCAGCGCTCACGAGACGCGGCTCGTGTTCGTGCAGGTGACGCGTGCCATCGGGCGCGATCAGCGTGAATACGTGGCGGCCGTCGTTGCTCGGCGTATCGAGCGTCTCGAAGCGCGCGAGGTCGGCGGGTTCCAGCGGCGGCGCATTCTGGTTCAGGAGGCTCGGCGCGCCGACCAGCATCTGCTGCGTGCGCCACAGCGGGCGCACGACGATGTTGGCGCTTTGCGGCGGCTCCGAGCGCACGCGCAACGCGACGTCGATCGAATCTTCGTACAGATCGACGACGCGATTCGTCACCCGCATCACGACGCGCACTTCCGGATAGCGATGCATGAACTCCGGCATGATTTCGGAGAGGATCGTCTGCGAGATCGTGACCGGCACGCTCACGCGAACCGTGCCGCGCGGCGACGAACGCAACTGCTGGACCACGTTGACGGCCGCCTGCGCTTCCGCGAGCATCGCCTGGCAATGCTGGTAGAACAGCTGGCCAGCCTCCGTGAGCGCGAGCTTGCGCGTGGAACGCTGCAACAGGCGCACGCCGAGCGACGCCTCGAGTTCGGTCAGACGGCGCGACAGCCGCGACTTCGAAATGCCGAGCACCCGCTCCGCCGCCGAGAATCCCCCGTGCTCGACGACCTGCGAGAAATACATCAGGTCGTTCAGGTTATGCGAATCGATCTTCATTTCATCGTTCCACTCATAGAACAATCCATTGCGAGACGGCGGCTGGCACCGCGAAAATGCGTACCTATAATAGCGCTATGTTTCAAAAATGATGCTATTCCCCATTTTTCGAGGTGACTTTGATGAGCACGACACGCACGATCGAACGCACGTATCCCGCGCTTCGCACGACCGAGGGTGGCGGCTTCATCGTCCACCGGCCGTTTCCGACACGCATGCTGATGGATTTCGATCCGTTCCTGCTGCTCGACGAGATGGGTCCCGTCGACTACGCGCCCGGTGAGGCGAAAGGCGCGCCGGACCATCCGCATCGCGGCTTCGAAACTGTCACGTACGTGCTCGAAGGCGAATTCGGCCACAAGGATTCCGCGGGCCACTCGGGCACGCTGCGTAAGGGCGACGTGCAATGGATGACGGCCGGCGCCGGCGTCGTGCATAGCGAGATGCCCGATCCGTCGTTCGTCGCCACGGGCGGCCGTGTGCATGGCCTGCAGGTCTGGGTGAACCTGCCGCGCCGCGACAAGATGATCGCGCCGCGCTATCAGGACATGCCGTCGGCGAGTATTCCGGTCGCGGCTTCGGCGGATGGCAACGTGCGCGTGAAGGTGATCGCCGGCGAGGCGCTCGGCGTGAAGGCGCCGATCGAAACGCGCACGCCGATCCTGTATCAGCATTTCACGCTGCAACCGGGGGCGAGCATCGTGCATCCGGTGCCGCGCGATTTCCGCGTGTTCGCGTACGGGCTGTCGGGCAAGGGCCTGTACGGCGAAGCGCGGCGCGAGGCCGATGCGCGCACGATGGTCGTCTTCGGCGACGACGGCGACACCGTGACGCTCGCCGCCGGCGATGAACCGCTCGACGTCCTGCTGCTCGGCGGCGTGCCGCTCAACGAACCGGTGGTGCGTTACGGCCCGTTCGTGATGAACACCGAAGACGAAATCCGCCAGGCGGTCATCGACTACCAGGCCGGCCGGATGGGACAGATCACGCATTGAGCGCGGCGCACGTGGCATTCTCACGTGCTGTGCCGCCCGTCTGTCGCCGGCTGGCGCGACGGTGCGAAGGCACAACGACGCAATGGCGCTTTGGCGCCGCGCGAAGACACGTGGCGCGAAGCTTCGCAAATTCGTTCACAATAACGGCTCAATGCCGCGCCGGGCGCGTCCGGTGCGGCCCACCGTTTCCCGCAGGAGATCGCATGGTAGAGCCCGCAGTCACCGCCCACATTGGTTCGACGAATTTCCAGGTCTTGCTGGACGACGGCGCCCACACATGGATCGCCGACGAGCCTGAATCGCTCGGCGGCGGCGATCGCGGTCCGGGGCCCGTGTCGATGCTGCTGTCGAGCCTTGGCGCGTGTACGTCGATCACGCTGAAGATGTACGCACAGCGCAAGGGCTGGCCACTCGCGGACGTGCGCGTGACGCTGTCGATCGAAACCGGCGACGAAGGCACGACGATCGATCGCAAGGTCACGCTCGAAGGCGATCTCTCCGACGAGCAGCGGGAACGGCTCCTGCAAATTGCCAATGCGTGTCCGGTGCACAAGATCCTGACGCGTCCGATCGCGGTGCGCACCGGACTCACCGCAGCCTGATACCTGTGCGCGACCGGCGTCGGTTGTCGATGCCGGTCGCGCAGCGCCTTAAGAGGAAGCCGTCGTTTTGAATTTCGAACATCTGATCCAGATCAACGACCCGTTGAACCCGTTCGTCGAAACCATGACCCGCGAGCAGTTGTGGGAAGGTCTCGTGCTGCGCGCCGAGCAGCCGCAGCTCTTCGTGCTGGGTCTCGACAGTTGCACGATCCTCTCGCGCACGGACAGCACGCTCGAGCGCGAACTGCATTATGGTGAAGCGACCGTGCGCGACCGCGTGACGCTCACGGCGAGCGAGAGCGTGCGTTACGACATTCTCGCGACGCAATCCTATGTCGGCGGATCGCTCACGATGTCGATCGAGCAGCCCGACGACCTGCAACTCTTCCTGCGCTTCAAATACGAAACCACGCTGCCGGCCGCCGATACCGAAGACGAGCGCACCACCAGCGAGATCGTGAAATCGGCCTATCGCGAGTCGGACATCGACACGGTTCGCCTCATCCGTCAGTACGTACAGGGCGGCGCTCAGGCGCCAGGCCAGCTGCACTGATCAGGCATCGCTGCTGCGGGACACGTCTCACGCGCGGCCCGCGGCAAGGTGGTAGTCCGACAATCTGAATACCTCGACGGTCGCCTTCAGGTCGCGCCCCTGTTCTTCGAGCGACTGCGCGGCGGCCGCCGCTTCTTCGACGAGCGCGGCGTTCTGCTGGGTCACTTCGTCCATCTGCGTGACCGCCAGTGCAACCTGCTCGATACCGGTTTGCTGGTCGGCTGAAGCGGCGGATATCTCGCCCATGATATCGGTCACGCGCCGCACGCTCGTATCGATCTCCTTCATCCGCTGGCCGGCCTCCTCGACCAGCACACTGCCGGCACGCACACGTTCAGCGGACGTTTCGATCAACTCCTTGATTTCCTTTGCCGCGGACGACGAGCGCTGTGCAAGTGTGCGCACTTCTCCCGCGACCACGGCGAAGCCGCGGCCTTGTTCTCCGGCCCGCGCCGCTTCGACCGCTGCGTTGAGCGCGAGGATGTTGGTCTGGAATGCAATGCCTTCGATGATCGCGATGATGTCCCCGATCTTTGTCGAACTCTGGCTGATTTCGGCCATCGTGGCGACCACCCGGCTCACGACCGCGTTGCCCCGCTCGGCCGTGCCGACAGCGCTCGACGCCAGCGTCCCGGCGTGTCGCGCGTTGTCGGTGTTCTGCCTCACCGTGCCGGTCAGCTCTTCCATGCTGGCCGCCGTCTCTTCGAGCGACGCCGCCTGTTGCTCCGTGCGCTGCGACAGGTCGAGATTGCCCGACGCGATCTGGCTCGATGCCGTACCGATACTCCCGGCCGCCGCACGGATGCGCTGAACGATGCCCTCCAGCGAGCGGCTCATCGCGAGAATGGATACCATCAGTTCGCCGAATTCGTCGACACGGGTCACCGTCAGCGCCGTGCTCAGATCCCCTTGCGCGATTCTCGCCGCCAGTTGATTGACTTCCAGCAAAGGCCTGCGGATCGACCGGATCAGTGCAGCCGCACCCGCCAGCACGCTCAGTGCGAGAACGACAAACAATATCCCCGCGGTCGCAACGATGATGTATCGCTGGCGTGCGAAATCTGCCTGGGCCGTCGCCAGCTGCTGCTCCTGCAGTTCGACGAACGTCCCTATCGCATGGCCGTAAGCGGTCTGAACCGGCATGTACTGCTCGTTCAACATGGCAAGCGCCGCCAGCTTTCCGGCTTCGGTGGATCGCAGTGCCACGACTTTGTCGCGGGTTGCCAGCACCTGCTTGCGCAATCCGGCGATCGTGTCCAGCTGCTTGCGGTCCTCGGCGGTGTGCGCGAGGGTGGCGATCGTCTTCTGCACCTCGGCGATCCGTGAAATCGTCGCGACGTTGTCCTTGCTGAAGACATCCGACAAAGCGGGATCGGCGCTGATAATCATGGCCTGCGTGCGCAATGCCGCCGTGTCCGCGAGCTTCGACCAGGTGTAAGCAGCGGTGACTTTCGCTGACAGCATCTTCAGCGAACTCTCCCGTTGCTCCTCCATGCTCGCGAAGCGCCACATCGACAGGCCAACGATGCCGAAAATCAGCATCAGCAGCAGCGCAGTTGAAATCCAGAGTTTGGTGGCGAGTTTCATGCAACCCTTGTTCTATGAGTTGTCGCGGTAGCTACAACTGCGTTTAAGTCACGTGCGCGGCGGGTTTAAGCGGTGTTGTCTGTCATGCCGGCTCCATCCCATGCCGCAGCTTCGCCGCATCGGCATCCGGCGAGGCGAGAAACGACAGCAGCGCCTTCGCGGCGTCTTTCTGTCTGGATGCCATGCAGAGGGCGGCCGAGAAAACCGTGACGATCTGGATTTCAGGCGGCAGTGGTCCGAGAACCTCGATGCCCGATACGTGCATCAACTCGCTCGACTGCTGGAAACCGAGCTCGACTTCTCCGCGCGCGACGAGCGTGCCCACCGGAACGCCGGGCGGTGCCTGCACGATGCGCGGCGCGATGGTCCCGGCGATTCCCCAGCGCTCGAACAGCCGGCTCAGGTGCACGCCGCTCGGTCCCGTCGAATAGCCGATGCTGCGTGCGGCCAGAATCGCGTCGCGAACGGCCGCTTCACTGCCGATGTCGGGCCGCGGCGCACCAGCCGCCACCGCGACCGCGACGCCTGAACGGGCCACGTCAACCCGGCCTTCGGCATCGATCCGGCCGGCTTCGGCCAGCCTGTCGAGTGCGTCGGCCGCCAGCACGACGATATCGAACGGCTCGCCTTCCTGAACGCGCCGGGCTGCGGCGACGCCGCCGACCGACTCAACGATCACAGCTCGCCCCGACAGCCGCTCGTATTCGGGGATCAGTTCGGCCAGCACGCCGCGTGTTGCCATCGAGGAAATGCCGGTGATCGCTTCGCCGGTGCCGGGACCATTCATCATGTTTGCCCCCTTCATCAGTCGATGTAACGCAGTCCCGCCTGCTGCAACGGCTCGCGCATGCTGTACATATCCAGACCGAGCACGCCCGAGGCCAGCTTCGCGCGCTTCTCGCCTTCGTTCGCCTCGCGCGCCACGGCCTTCTCGAGCACCTTGTGCGCCCATGCAGCGGGCACCACGACCACGCCATCGTCATCCGCGACGACGACGTCGCCCGGGCTCACCAGCGCGCCGGCGCACACCACCGGAATATTCACCGACCCGAGCGTCGCCTTGACGGTGCCCTTCGCGGACACCGCCTTGCTCCACACCGGAAACTGCATCGCGCCCAGTTCGCTGATGTCGCGCACCCCGCCGTCGATGATGAGCGCCCGTGCGCCGCGCGCCTTGAAGCTCGTCGCGAGCAGGTCGCCGAAGTAGCCGTCGGTGCAGTCCGTCGTGACCGCCGCCACGACGATGTCGCCCGGCTGGATCTGCTCGGCCGCGACGTGCAGCATCCAGTTGTCGCCCGGCTGCAGCAGCACCGTGACGGCCGTGCCGCCCGTGCGCGCGCCGGCATAGATCGGGCGCATATAGGGCTTGAGCAGGCCGACACGGCCCATCGCCTCATGGACGGTTGCCGAACCGAGCGCGCCGAGCTTCGTGGCGACGTCGCCGTCCGCGCGCTGGATGTTGCGATACACCACGCCGAGTTCATACATGATCACTGTCCTTTCGTTTTGAGTACTGCGTCGAGGCGCGGATACACGCGACGCGCGTTACCTTCGTAGATCTTGTAGCGTTCGTCCGCGTCGACATGCGCGGCCTCGATGTAGCGCTTCGTGTCGTCGAAATAGTGGCCCGTCTGCGGATCGATGCCGCGCACCGCGCCGATCATCTCGCTCGCGAACAGGATGTTGTCGACCGGAATGACGCGCGTGAGCAGATCGATGCCCGGCTGGTGATAGACGCACGTATCGAAGAAGACGTTGTTGAGCAGATGGTCCTTCAACAGCGGTTTCTTGAGTTCCTGCGCCAGTCCGCGAAAGCGACCCCAGTGATAAGGCACCGCGCCGCCGCCGTGCGGAATCACGAAGCGCAGCGTCGGGAAGTCGCGAAACAGGTCGGAGGTCAGGCACTGCATGAACGCGGTCGTGTCCGCGTTCAGGTAATGCGCACCCGTGGTGTGAAAGCAGGCGTTGCAGCTCGTGCTCACGTGGATCATCGCGGGGATGTCGTACTCGACCATCTTCTCGTAGACCGGGTACCAGTAGCGGTCCGACAGCGGCGGGCTCGTCCAGTGCCCGCCCGACGGATCCGGGTTGAGGTTGATCGCGACGTTGCCGTACTGCTCCACGCATTTGACGAGCTCCGGAATGCAGGTCGCCACATCCACGCCGGGGCTTTGCGGCAGCATCGCCGCCGGCACGAAGTGATCGGGAAACAGCTGGCTCACGCGGTAACACAGCTCATTGCAGATCGCGGCCCAGGTGCTCGAGACCTGAAAATCGCCGATGTGATGCGCCATGAAGCTCGCGCGCGGGCTGAAGATCGTCAGGTCGAGGCCGCGCTCGCGCATGAGTTTCAGCTGGTTGCTTTCGATCGACTCGCGCAGTGCGTCGTCGCTGATCTGCAGTTCGGAGACCTTCGGCGTCTCCGACGGATTGCCGATGCCCGCGATCTGGCGGTTGCGCCACGCCTCCAGCGCTTTGGGCGCGGTGGTGTAGTGGCCGTGAATATCGATGATCATCGTCGCTCCTGATAACTGATTGAATGACCGCGCGATTACCTGAGTGCCATGCGCCGGCTGCGTTAGCGAGATTCGTGCGGCGGCAACAGGCGAGTCGCCTTAAAACGTGTGCTGCATGCCAACGCCGTAGGTGCTTCCCGATGGATTGGCCGTCAGCTTGTCGTACGAATAGACGACATACACATACGTACGCTTCGACAGGATGTAGTCGTACGCGATGGATCCGGTATTGCGTACGTTGCTACCGTTCAGCGGCGCGCTATGTTTGGTGCGCGCCCACTCCGCGATGATCTTGTTCGACGGCGACAACGGAACGGAGACACCCAGTTCATATGTATGCGAGCCGGTCTCGACACTGTGGTTACTGGTCATCTGCGCGGCCCCATAGAGCTTGAGCAGCGTGAAGTCGTAGGCGGCGCCCGCGAGGTAAAGATCCTGTCCGGTCGAAGGCGCGACCGCCGCCGTGCGTACGCGCTGTGCGGAGAACACAGCGGTCAGCGGTCCCTTCGCGTAGGTCAGGTGCAGACCGATGTTGTCGCGGCCCTGATGTCCAGCCGTGCTGCTGACG
>CALFSF010000007.1 GCA_937917025.1 uncultured Paraburkholderia sp. | reverse complement strand
CCGGCTACTTTCACGACCAGTTCGGTTTCGATCCGAAGCTGGCCGGCTGGGCCACGCTGGCCTGCGTGTTCGCAGGCTCGGTGATGCGTCCGTTCGGCGGACTGATGGCCGATCGCATCGGCGGCACGCGTTCGCTGCTCAACGTGTTCGCGGCTGTGGCGGTGCTGATCGGTCTCGCGGGCTTTGGCGCAGGCGGTCCGTTCGTCACGCTGCCGCTGTTCATTGCGGCGATGCTATGTCTCGGCGCGGGCAACGGCGCCGTGTTCCAGCTCGTCCCGCAGCGCTTCGCGAAGGATATCGGCGTGATGACCGGCCTGATCGGCATGGCGGGCGGCGTAGGCGGTTTCGCGCTTGCCGCGAGCCTCGGCTCGATCAAGCAGGCCACCGGCGATTATTCAATGGGTCTCTGGCTTTTCGCCGCACTGGCCGCGCTCGGCTGGGCCGGCATGAGCAACGTGAAGCGCCGCTGGCGCAGTGCGTGGTCGGTTGCAGCCGCACGCGTCTGAACGGGAATACATCATCATGAACAAACCTCGCCTCGTTGTAATCGGCAACGGCATGGCCGGCATTCGTACGATCGAAGAACTGCTGACGATCGCGCCGGGCCATTACGACATCACCGTATTCGGCTCGGAGCCGCATCCGAACTACAACCGCATTCTGCTTTCGCCGGTGCTCGCCGGTGAGCAGGCATTCGGCGACATCATCCTCAATTCGATCGAGTGGTATCAGGAAAACGACATCACGCTCCATCTCGGCAAGACGATCGAACGGATCGACCGCGTGAAGCGCGTGGTGGTCGCCGACGACGGCACGGCGGCGCCCTACGACCGCCTGCTGATCGCCACCGGCTCCACGCCGTTTATCCTGCCCGTGCCGGGCAAGGATCTGAAAGGCGTGATCACGTATCGCGACATCCGCGATACGCAGATGATGATCGACACGGCGGCGGTGAAGCGTCACGCGGTCGTGATCGGCGGCGGCCTGCTTGGCCTCGAAGCCGCGAACGGACTGAAGCTGCGCGGCATGGACGTGACCGTCGTGCATCTGGCCGACACGCTGCTTGAGCGTCAGCTCGATTCGACCGCGGGCAAGCTGCTGCAACGCTCGCTCGAAGAACGTGGCCTCGCGTTTTTGCTGGGCAAATCGACCTCGGAGATCGTGGGTAACGAAGCGGGCGAAGTCAGCGCTGTCCGCTTCACGGATGGCGAGACGATATCCGCGGATCTCGTCGTGATGGCCGCCGGTATCCGTCCGAATACGGCGCTTGCCGAAGCGGCCGGCCTGTACTGCAATCGCGGCATCGTGGTAAGCGATTCGCTGCAGACTTACGACCCACGCATTTACGCGGTAGGCGAATGCGTGAGCCATCGCGGCATTGCCTATGGTCTCGTCGCACCGCTCTTCGAGCAGGCGAAAGTCTGCGCGAACCATCTCGCGCTGCTCGGTATCGGCAGCTACAAGGGCTCGGTCCTGTCGACGAAACTCAAGGTCACCGGCATCGACCTGTTTTCCGCCGGTGACTTCATGGGTAGCGAAGGCACCGAGGAAATCGTGCTGTCCGACCCTTCTGGCGGCGTCTACAAGAAGCTCGTCATCAAAGATGATCAACTCGTCGGCGCGTGCCTCTATGGCGACACCGCCGATGGCGCATGGTATTTCAAGCTGCTGCGTGAAGGCCGCAAGCTCGGTGAACTGCGCGATCACATCATGTTCGGCGAATCGAACGTCGGCGACTCGGGCGTGCAGGGCCAAAGCCGCGCGGCCGCAATGGCCGACAGCGACGAAGTGTGCGGCTGCAATGGCGTATGTAAAGGCACGATCGTCAAGGCGATCACGGAAAAAGGTCTCTTCACGCTCGATGAAGTGCGCAAGCACACCAAGGCGTCCAGTTCGTGCGGTTCGTGTACGGGCCTTGTCGAACAGATCCTGATGAGCACGGTCGGCTCCGACTTTCAGGAGACGCCGAAGACGAAGGCAATCTGTCATTGCACCGATCGCAATCACGGCGACGTGCGCAAGGCGATCCGCGAGCATCATCTGGTCACGCATCGCGAGGTGTACGACTTCCTGGAATGGCGCACGCCGAACGGCTGCGCGACCTGCCGCCCCGCCATCAACTATTACCTGCTTTCCACCTGGCCGCGCGAAGCGGTCGATGATCCGCAAAGCCGCTTCGTGAACGAGCGCGTGCATGCGAACGTCCAGAAAGACAACACGTTCTCGGTGATTCCGCAGATGAAGGGCGGCGTGACGAACGCGGCCGAACTGCGCCGCATCGCGGATGTGGCCGACAAATACAACGTGCCGATGGTCAAGGTCACGGGCGGCCAGCGGATCGACCTGCTGGGCATCAAGAAGGAAGACCTGCCCAATGTATGGAAAGACCTCGGCATGAAGTCGGGCCATGCCTACGGCAAATCGATCCGTACCGTGAAAACCTGCGTGGGCAGCGAGTTCTGCCGCTTCGGCACGCAAAACAGCACGCAGATGGGCATCGATCTCGAGACGATGCTCGCGAACATGTGGTC
>CALFSF010000006.1 GCA_937917025.1 uncultured Paraburkholderia sp. | reverse complement strand
AGTTCGGCATCGCGCCAGTGCGTCGTCGCGCGGCGTCCGTCGAGAAGGCCCGCCGCCGCCAGATAAAACGCGCCGGTGCACACCGAACACACGCGGCGCACGCGAGGTGCGCGACGCGCGAGCCACGCGACGAGCTCGGGCTGCAGCGCGATCCGCTCGTCGATCGGCACACCGGACACGATCACGGTATCGATGGGTTCGTCATCCAGCGCATCGAGCCGTTGCGTGACGACCGGCAGACCCGGAAACGTCTGCAGGACACCGCCTTCGATCGATGCCACCGTCAGGCGATACGCCACGGGCTCGTGCGCCGGCATCCCGTTCGTGCCCGAAACGGCCGCTTGTCGCGCAGCCCCAACGCCGGCTTCGGCGAGCGTCAGCTCGGCTCGCCAGAACGCCTCCAGCGGTCCGCAGGCGTCGAGCAGCACGAGATCGGGCGCCACGGCGAACACGACGTGGCGAACGGGTATAGCAGGTGTGACAGATGCATTCATGTGAACAGGCGTCATCGAAATCGAAACAGGAATCAGGAAGCCACGGCCGCGTCGACACGCGAGCGCGACCACGCAAAGGCGAGCGTCGCGAGCGCGGCGACGCCCAGCAACGGCAGAATCGCCGCATTGATCACGGCCCAGCCGAAGTGCGCGAGCAACTGTCCCGCGAAAAGCGATCCGAGCGCCGAACACGCGAAGGTCGTGAATTCGCTCGTGGCCTGCGTCTTCGCGCGTTCGGACGGCCGGTACGACTGCGACAGCAGCGTCGAGCCGCCGACGAACATGAAGTTCCAGCCGACCCCAAGGCAAGCCAGCGCCGCATAAAAGTGCGGCAGGTCGGTCGACCGAAGCGCGATCGCGGCACACAGCGCCGACAGCACGATGCCCGTGCCGATCACGCGCAGCACGCCGAAGCGCCGGATCAGTCGCGCGGTAAAGAACGACGGCGCGAACATCCCGACGAGATGCCATTGAATGATCTGCGCGCCATCGCCGATCGTGTGTCCGCAGGCGACCGCCGCGATGGGCGTCGCTGTCATCACGAACATCATCGCGGCATAACCGAGCGCGTTGTTCGCGAGCGCGGCGAGGAAAACCGGCTGCCGGACGATGCGCCCGAGCGGTCGCGCCGGCCCGGCTGCCACGGCCGCGCTCGCGTGGGACGGCACGTGGTCCCGGTAGAACAGCGCGAGCAGCACGATCGACAGGAGCCCCAACGCGCTCACCAGCGCATACGACCCGGCGAACGCAACAGGCGCGAGCCAGTCGCGGCTCCATGCGGCAAGCGCCGGGCCGGCCACCGCGGCGACGACGCCGCCCGCCAGCACCGTCGAGATCGCGCGGCCTTTCGCGTCGAGGCCGACGGCGTCGGCGGCGGCGAGCCGGTAGTACTGCGCGAAGGCCTGGAACACGCCGACCGTCGCCGTGCCGGCGCAGAACGCCCAGAAACTGTGATGAAAGATCGCGTACACGGAGATCGCGCCGCCCGCCGCGCCGACGCCCGCGCCCAGCACGAAACCCGCGCGCCGTCCGACGCGGGCCATCAGGAACGACGCGAAAATCGTCGTGAGCGCGGCGGCGACGGTGATCAGCGAAAACGGCAGCGTCGCGAGCGCCTTGTCGTCAGCGAGCGTGTAGCCGACCAGCCCGGTCAGCGTCAGATCGATGGAAACCGACGACGTATAAAGCGCCTGGCACACAGCCAGCACGCGCGCGCCGCGCCGGCCGCTGGCGTCGGACGGGTGCGGCTGCGGAACCGTGGATGAAGAAGCAGCGACGTTGGGCGGCATTGGCAGACCCCATGCGGTAAAAGTGACGAAAGATCCGATCGTCACACGTCCGCTGATGGCAGAAATGCCAATGATGCATCAATTTCAGCCAGGCCAGTCGTTTCCACCGGCCAGGGCGTCACGGCTGCGGTTATTTATGGAAGGTGACGCCTTCGTCGATGGTGCCGTACATCGTGATGCCGCTCGAACCCGACTGGGATGAACCCGCGCCGCCCTGCGCGCAACCGGCGACAAGCACCGCGAACGCGACAGCGGCAATGGAGAAAAAGCATTTCATGACTGCGTTGCTGTCCGGCGAGAAGAGAATTCGATTTTAGCCTGGTGGGCGTCCCACACCCTGCAACGGCATTGCATTCGACGTTTCGTCTCAACGTGAAACATGGAATGCCGGCGCCGCGCTAAAGTGATGTCATCGCGTGCCGCACCGGCCGCTAACCACGTTGTGGAGACGTCCATGTCCAATCTGCTTCTCGACGAGCGCGACCAGAGCCATTTCCCCGGCCTGAGCCGGCTCGGCGCGCTGCTTGCCGATCCGGGGCGCGCCGCGATGCTGTGGGCGCTGATGGACGGCAGCGCCCGGCCCGCCGGCGAACTGACGTTGATCGCGGGTCTCTCGCCGTCGGCGGCCAGCGCTCACCTCGCGCGGCTCACCGATGGCGGTCTCCTCGCGCTCGAAGTGCGCGGCAGGCATCGCTATTTCAGGATCGCTTCGCGGGAGATCGCCGCCACGATCGAAGCGCTCGCCAACGTCGCGCAGGCCACGGCGCCGCAGCGTCCGGTGCTGCGCCCGGCACGCACGGTGCCGCTCGACATGCGTTACGCGCGCACGTGCTACGACCATATGGCCGGTGAGCTGGCGGTGCGCGTCTTCGAGCGGATCGTCGGCGACGGCCTCCTCACGCAGAACGGCGACACGCTCGACGCGACGCCCGCCGGCACGGCCCGCTTCGCGGGCTGGGGCATCGACGTCGGCGGACAGCAGGCGCGGCGGCGCCGCTTCGCCTGCACCTGTCTCGACTGGAGCGAGCGCCGGCCGCATCTGGGCGGCGCGCTCGGCGCGGCGCTCCTCGAAGCGTGGAAAACGCACGGCTGGGTCGAACGCACGGACCGTCCGCGCATCCTGCGGATCACGCCCGCCGGACGGCGTCACTTCGACCAGTTCCTCGCGCAATAAGCCGGCGCGGACGGATTTTCCGCTGCGCGCCATCATCGATAATTTTTGTTACAGGCATCCCGGCGAGGCTTACAAATGAGCGCGCCTTGATACAGGCACGGCAGGTAGAGTGACTTCACAGGATGCGGCCATGCGGCTGCATCCGATGGAGAGAACACATGAGAGCACTCACACCACGCCTGCCTGCGTTGCGCCGTCTCACGGGCTATGTCCTTCTCGCCACCGCGCCGTTCTCGCTTGCTGCCCAGGCGGCGTTCGCACAGGCCGCGCCACCGCAGGCCCCGCCGGATGCACAGGCGCCGCAGTCGACGGCCCAGAACGTCGATCCGCCGGGACGCGTCGCGCGCCTGAACTACACCGCGGGCACTGTCACCACGCAGCCCGCCGGCGCGACCGACTGGTCGTACGCGCAGATCAACCGTCCGCTGACCACTGGCGACCAGCTCTGGAACGACAAGGGCGCGCGCTCGGAGTTGCATCTCGGCTCGACGGCGGTGCGCCTCGGCGAATCGACGAGCCTCGACGTCCTGAATCTCGACGACAGCAACGCCCAGCTGAAAGTCGCGCAGGGCACGCTGTCGACGCGCGTGCGTTCGTTGCCGGCCGGCTCGACGTATGAGGTCGACACACCGAACCTCGCGCTCGGCGTGAACGCGGCCGGCGACTATCGCGTCGACGTCGCGCCGGACGGCAGCAGTACGACCGTCACCGTGCGCAGCGGCGCGGCAACCGTGTATGGCGACAGCGCGCAGGTGCCCGTGCAGGCCGGCCAGCAGCTGACGTTCACCGGCACGAATCTGCAACAGGCCGCCGACCGGGGCGCGCCGCAGCCTGACGCGTTCGACCAGTGGACATCGAGCCGCGACGCAGCCGAAGACCGGTCGGTGTCGGCGCGCTACGTTTCGCGCGACATCCCCGGTTATGAGGATCTCGATGCAAACGGGACGTGGCGCGACACCCCCCAGTACGGCGAAGTGTGGGTGCCGAACGCAGTGCCGGCGGGCTGGGCGCCGTATCGCGACGGTCACTGGATCTGGCAGGCGCCGTGGGGCTGGACATGGGTCGACGATGCGCCGTGGGGCTTCGCGCCTTATCACTATGGCCGCTGGGCTTACGTCGACAATACGTGGGCCTGGGCGCCAGGCCCGCTCATCGAAACCGGACCGCCGGTGTACGCGCCGGCGCTCGTTGCGTTCGTCGACGGCGGCGACAGTCGTTTCAGCTGGGGCGTGAATCTGGCGATCGGCGGCGCGGTGGCGGCCGCGGGCGTCGCATGGTTTCCGCTCGGTCCGGGCGAGCCGTGGCAGCCGCGCGGGGGCGGCTGGAGCCCGCACTATTACGAGCGAGTGAACAACTACAACCGGTCGATGAACGTGACGAACATCAACGTTCACAACACCTATATCAACTATCGCGCGCCCGGCGGTGTAACCGCCGTGCCGGCGACAGCGTTTGTCCACGGACAGCCGGTGGGACGTTTCGCGCAGAAGGTCGATCCGCGCCAGTGGCGAAACGCGCGGATCAATCCGGGCACCCCGGGCATCGCGCCGGTTCGCCAGAGCTTCAGCCCGGGCATGCGCAACGCGAACCACAGGCCGCCGTCGAGCGTGACGCAACGTCCGGTCATCGCGACCCGCAGTCCGGTCATGCCGGCGGCGTACCACGATAACCTTGCACAACGTTTTGCGCAGAGCGGCGGACGGGTGCCGAACGCGGGCAATCCGGTGGTGCGCACTTCCGTGCCGGCGCATCCGGGCGGCCGCCCGGGGCTGGCTGGATCGGGCACGGCGGCGCAGAACGTGCGTGTGGTGCAGGCGCGGGGTCCTGGCGCGGCGCCGGGGCGCAGCGAAGGCCCGGTGGCGCAGCGTCCGGGGACGCCAATACAGCAGCGTTCCGGTGAAGGTGCGCCGGCGCCTGGCGCGGCCCCACAGCGCCCGGGTCAGCCTCCGCAGATGGCCAATGCACATCCGCAGCCGGCGAACGGCGTGCCGCA
>CALFSF010000005.1 GCA_937917025.1 uncultured Paraburkholderia sp. | reverse complement strand
TTGATCAAGCCGTCGATCCCACCCTTCGCGAGCTGATCGGCGAACTGCGTCTGGTACACCTGGATCAGCCAGGCGCCCATCATGTTGATGTCGTAAATCTTCCAGCCGCTGGCCGTCTTTTCCAGCCGGTAGCCGACTGCATCGTCGCCGCCGTTGCTGATGACGTGCGACTGCACGACGGTATCCCTGTCGCCTGCGGCGGCCGTGGATGGCAGAAACTTGAACTTGACGTCCTGGTCGCGCAACTGCGACAGCGATGCCGCATAGGTGCCCACCAGCAGTTTCTGGAACTGCTCGTACAACTGCTTCTGCTGCTCGGGCGTCGCGGTCGTCCACGCCTTGCCGACCGCGATGCGGGTCGTGCGCTGGAAGTTCGTGGAAGGCACGAAGTGCGTCTCGACGACCTGGGTAATTCTGGCCATGTCGCCGCCGCGCGCCTGCGGATCGGCCTTCATCGCGTTGACCGTGCCTTCGACCGCGGCTTTCACGACCGCATCGGGCGCGCTTTGTGCGAAGGCCGCAGTGGACATCACAGCGGCCACGATAAATGCAGACAGATGACGTTTCATACGATGTTCGGGACGCGAAAGAAATTGATCCGTTGAACCCACGGCGAGGCACCTTTGAGGGCCAGTATACCGACTTTGCCTGTGCCACCTTGCGTTCGGCGCGCGTTATACCGCCGCGTCGGTATACTTGTGCCCTTTCGCCGAATACGCCATTAACGACAGGGGCTCTCCCACCTGTATGCTGAAGTTATCCATCGTCCGCCTCGTTGCATGGTCGGTGCGCTATGCCCTGTGGGTCATCGCGCTGTCGATCCTGCTCGCCGTCGCAAGCGGCATCTACGTCGCGCATCACTTCAAGATCAATACCGACATCAGCCGTCTGGTCGAAACCGACGCGCAATGGACCGGCCTCGAAAACGCGATGGATGCGGCGTTCCCTGACCGGGGCCAGACCGTTCTCGTCGTCGTCGAAGCCCGCGCGCCCGAATTCGCCGATGCCGCCGCCCGCGATCTCACGGCCGCGCTGCGCAAGCAATCGAAGGAATTCGTCGCGGTTTCGCAGCCTGAGGCGGGTCCATTCTTCGAGCACAACGGGCTCCTGTTCCTGCCGCTGAACCAGGTTCAATCGACCACCACGCAACTCACGCAGGCGCGCCCGCTGATCAATTCGCTCGCGCACGATCCGAGCCTGACCGGCCTCGCCGGCGTGCTGACCACGAGCCTGCTGCTGCCGCTACAGATCGGCCAGATCAAGCTCGCCGACATGAGCCACCTGCTGTCGCAAAGCGCAACCGTCCTCGACGGCGTGCTCGCCGGCCAGCCGTCCGTGTTCTCGTGGCGCGCGCTGGTGGACAAGGACGCGGCCAAAGAGCCGGCGCGCGCCTTCGTCACCGTGCAGCCGGTCGTCGATTTCGGCGCGCTCGAACCCGGCGCGCGCGCCTCGGCGGACATTCGCGCGACTGCCGCCTCGCTGCATCTGGATACGCAGTACGGCGCGACCGTCCGCCTGACCGGCGAGCAGCCGCTCGCGGACGAGGAATTCGCATCGGTGAAAGACGGCGCCGTCGTGAACGGCATCGGCAGCATGCTCGTCGTGCTGGTGATTCTCTGGCTCGCGCTGCGCTCGAAACGGCTGATCGTCGCGGTATTCATCACGCTCTTCGTGGGCCTCGCGATCACCGCCGCGCTCGGCCTGATGATGGTCGACGCGCTCAACATGATCTCGGTCGCGTTCATGGTGCTGTTCGTCGGGCTGGGCGTCGATTTCGGCGTGCAATTCGGCGTGAAGTATCGCGAGGAGCGCAACCACGACGACCGCCTGCCGGCCGCCCTGCTGAACACGGCGCACAGCATCGGCGTGCCGCTCACGCTCGCGGCCGTAGCCGTCGCCGAAAGCTTCTTCTCGTTTCTGCCGACGGCCTATCGCGGCGTGTCGGAACTGGGGAAAATCGCGGGCGTCGGCATGTTCGTCGCGTATTTCACGAACATGACGCTGCTGCCGGCGCTCCTCAAGGTCTTCGCGCCGCTGCCCGAACCGGTGGCGCCCGGCTTCCGGCAACTCGCGCCGGTCGACGATTTTCTCGACCGCAACCGCAAGCCCGTGCTGATCACGACGCTCATCGTCATCGTCGGCGCGTTGCCGTTGCTGCTGCATCTGCGCTTCGACTTCAATCCGCTGCATCTGAAGGATCCGCACACGGAATCGATGGCGACGCTGCTCTCGCTGCAGGACGCGCCGGAGGCGTCGGTCAACAACGTCCACGTGCTCGCGCCCACGCTCGCGGCCGCCGACCAGATGACGGCGAAGCTGTCGGCGTTGCCGGAAGTCGGCCGCGTGACGACGCTCAACACGTTCATCCCCGCCGACCAGCCGCAAAAGCTCGCGCTGATCGCGAGCGCGGCGCAGCAACTGCTCCCGGCGCTCACGCAAACGCCCGCGCCGCCTTCCACCGACGTGAACCGCGTCGCCGCGCTCAAACGCGCGGCCGGCCAGCTCGCGCTGGCCGCCGGGGACCATCCGGGTCCGGGCGCCGCCGAAGCGCAACACCTGTCGGCCACGCTGACGAAACTCGCCGCCGCCGATGCCGCCACGCGCGATCGCGCCGAACGGGCGATGGCCGCGCCGCTGAAAATCGCGCTCGGCCAGCTGACCGCATTGCTGCAGCCCGCGCCGATCACGCGCGAAACGGTGCCGGCGCAGATCGCGCATAACTGGGTTTCGCCCGACGGCCACGCGCTCGTCGACATCTCGCCGAAGGTTGCGCCCGGCGCCGATCCCGGCGACGACGTGATGCTGCGCCGCTTCGCGCATGCGGTGAAAGCCGCCGAACCCGGTGCGATCGGCGGCCCGATCTCGATCCTGCATTCCGCCGACACGATCATCAAGGCGTTCATGCAGGCGGCCGGCTGGGCCGTGCTGTCGATCACGATCCTGCTCTGGATCACGCTGCGCCGTTTCGGCGACGTGCTGCGCACCCTGATTCCGCTGCTCGTTTCGGCGGTGGTCACGCTCGAACTGTGCGTCGTGTTCAACATGCCGCTCAACTTCGCGAACATCATTGCATTGCCGCTGATGCTGGGCGTCGGCGTGGCCTTCAAGATCTACTTCGTGATGGCGTGGCGCAACGGCCAGACCGGGCTTCTGCAGTCGAGCCTGACGCACGCCGTCATCTTCAGCGCCGCGACCACGGCCACGGCATTCGGCAGCCTGTGGCTGTCGCATCATCCAGGCACATCGAGCATGGGCAAACTGCTCGCGTTGTCGCTGTTCTGCACACTTGTCGGCGCTGTGGTATTTCAACCTGTACTGATGGGAAGACCGCGCCCCAGGCGCGCTACAAAGAAACTCCACGGGATTGACGGATGAAGATGCAAACCTCCGCGCTGGCGCTGGTCGTCGCGTGTGTTGCCAGCGGCTGTGCGACTGGCCCTGACCGCAAACCCGGCGATCCGCTGGAACCGATGAACCGGGCCGTCTTCAAGTTCAACGACACGCTTGATACCTACGTTGCGCAACCCGTCGCGAAGGGTTATCAGAAGGTTACGCCAAGCCCGCTGCGCACGGCCATCAGCAACTTCTTCTCGAATCTCGGCGATCTGGACAACGCCGCGAACAACCTGATGCAGTTGCACATCACGGACGCGACCGAAGACGTCATGCGCTTCGCGTTCAACTCGACGTTCGGCCTTTTCGGGCTGCTCGACTTCGCGACGCCCGCCGGCCTGCCAAAGCATCACCAGGACTTCGGGCTGACGCTCGGACGCTGGGGTGTGCCGTCGGGTCCGTATCTGGTGCTGCCGTTGTTCGGGCCGAGTTCGTTCCGCGACAGCGTCGGATTCGCGGTCGATTTCCGCTTCAATCCGCTGAACTACGCCGAGCCGGCGGTGCGCAATCCGCTGTACGGGTTGCAGTTCGTCAGCAAGCGCGCCGACCTGCTCGGCGCGACCGACCTGCTTTCGCAGGCGGCGCTCGACAAGTATTCGTTCGTCCGCGACGCGTACACGCAGCAGCGTATTTCGCTGCTGCGTGCAGCGGGGGCCGTCGGCACGTCGCCGGCCACGTTGCCGGATTACGGCGAGCCGGACGATTCCAGCGCCGCGCCGGCTTCGGGCGCTTCGGGCACAGCGCCTGGTGGTGTGCCCGCGGGCGTGCCTGATTACACCGATCCGGGCGAAGGCGCCGCAGGCTCGGCCACGCCGCCGGCACCGGCTTCTGGCACGCAGCCCAACGCGCCATCGGATGTGCCGAACTACACGGATCCCGGTGAGCCCCCTGCTTCGGGTGCCTCGGGCTCGACGCCGACGCCCGCCGGTAACAAGGCGCCCGAGGTCGCACCGCTGCCGAAGCCGACTGTGCAATAAGCCACAAGAAAAACAGCCCGACAGGTGCAAACCTGTCGGGCTGTCGCAGGGCGTCAGCGTACGTTCGAAGGAGGGCCTTCACAGCTAGGTGGTAGCCAGTGCCGCACCAGGCTATCTAGCCGCTAATTCAGCCAAAAAACTCTTATAAGAAGCGCACAGGCAATTCATCGCGCTATTGTGCTACATTTATGAGGCACAAGGAGTTGCCTCATGGATTGCACGCTGCAGATATTCCTGGATGATCGCTGGGTCGACTGCGCGCAGATCGAACTCAACGGCGGCCTTTGCCAGTGGAATCATCTGGTGACGTATGCCGTCGAGCACACGGACGCCCCGCTATCACTGGCCGAGCCCGTAGATATGGACATCCGCGTGGCCCGGACCATGCCCGCCTTCCTCTACGACCTCGTCCCACAGGGGGCGGGTCGTCGCTTCCTGCTAGGCGAGCTGAAACTAGTCGATGGCCCTGACGCGGACTTTCCTCTGGTCTGCGCGGGCGCATTCAATCCGGTCGGCCGAATCCGCGTTGCCGAGGCAGTCGATTATCTTGAGACGCACGTGGCGCGGCACCCGGCCGCGCGTGGCCTACCCGGCCTGACAATCGACGACGTCGTCGTGCGCAGCGCGGAATTCAAGGAAAGGATGTTCCTGCACGGGATGCTGGGTACCGGCACCACGGGGGTCCAGGGTGCGGCGCCGAAATACCTGCTAACCCGGGACCGGTCGGGCCTGCTGCATGGCGATGCCGTCCTGCCCGATGCCGATGCCACCCAGCACCTGATTGCGAAACTGCCGCGCGGAAACAGCCTGGCCGATGACAAGGTTCTGCGCAATGAAGCGGCGTACATGCGGGTCGCCGCCGCGCTTGGTATTCGCACGCATCAGGAATTGCCAACCCTTCACGGTGACGTTCTGCTGATTCCGCGCTTTGACCGGATCGCGCGCGGCGGGAAGGTCGTGCGCATCCATCAGGAAAGCGTCGCATCCATTCTGGTGCTGTCCGGTTTCGACCTGCGTCCGGGCCTCTTCGATGTCGTAGCCGGAATCCGCAAGGTCGTGACCGACCCAGCAGTCGAAACGCTCGAATTCATCAAGCGGGACGTGCTCAATCTGGCGATGCGCAATACCGATAATCACGCGCGCAACACGGCCGTGCAGCTGGTCGAAGGCAAGGTCCAGCTCACGCCGTTGTTCGACTTCGCGCCGATGTACCTTGATCCCCAACTGGTTCCACGTGTGCTGAGGTGGTATCGGCCAGACACCAGGGTTGAGCTGACGGAATGGGGCGACGTGATCGCGGCGCTGCCTGTCCCTGACCACGAGCGCCGGATGCTAGCCCAGGAATTGAGCCAGTTTGCCGTGCGGATCGAACGCCTGCCCGACATCATGGAAGCACAGGGTGTCGATCACGACATCATCGAGTTCCTGTCGCAACACATAGCTACACAGGTCCGACAACTCAAAGCCCTTCACCCCCCAGAGGCCCATCATGCCCCGCCGGATCCGACCCACCCGTGACGAGCAGAACGCCTTGCGCCGCGCTTTCTACGAAAGGATCGACCGGGGCGATATGACCATTCCCGAGGCCATGAAGGCGATGCGACAGATGACGGGTTTGACCCAGGCGGAATTCGCCGCGCACCGGGGCGTCAGCCGCCGGGTCATTCAGGACATCGAGCGTGGGACCGGCAATCCGACTGTCGACTCGCTCAACAGCATTGCGAAGCTGTTTGGCCTGCAGGTCGGATTCGTCTCGATCAGGCGGAACGAACCAGCCTCGCCTGCATCAGGCTAACTGGCTGTGTTCAGACTCAATGCACCATATCGACTTCGACGCGCTCGATCACGTTTTCGCCGGTTGCCGCATTCTGGTCCGGCGCCGGCGCTGCCAGACGCGAACTCTCGCGATAACGGGCGAACGCCTCGTCGGCGTAGCGAATCTGCGTGCGGCCGTGCGGCGCCGGTTCGCCGTTCTCGTCGAGATTCACGAAGACCATCTTTTCCACCGTCAGGATGCTCTTTCGCGTGATCTTGTTGCGGACCTCGGCGCGCAGCGTAATCGACGTGCGGCCGAAATGCGTGGCGGTCATGCCGAGTTCGATGATGTCGCCCTTACGGGCCGAACTGACGAAGTTGATCTCCGACATGAACTTGGTGACAACGCGCTGGTTGTCCAGCTGGCAGATCGCGTAAATGGCCGCTTCTTCGTCGATCCAGCGCAGCAGGCTGCCGCCGAAAAGTGTGCCGTTCGGATTCAGGTCTTCAGGCTTGACCCATTTTCTGGTGTGGAAATTCATGGCGGATCCCGTCCTCTGCTGTTCTGGTCTTCGATCGTGCGGCCAGATAAGGGTTAACACTGATTATTGTAACAGAGATCAGGGTTTTCCCTGATATTTCAAGAGGACATGATCAAGGCTTGAATGGATCGGTTGGAGGCGGCGATCCAGGGAAAGGTCAGGCGGCGCGTAGCGCGCCGGCCGTGCCGAGCGCGTGCCGCGCCCGCACCAGCGAGTGCCGGGCCGCGCGGGCGTCCGTCGCGACCTGGAGCAGCGCGCCCAGCTGCGACGGCTGACGGAGCAGTTCGCGCAGAATTGGCGCAATCGATGTGCGGCCGTCGTCACGCAGGCCAGCCGTCGCGGCAGACGGCAACGTGCGCCATGCCGGATCGACAATCACGCGGCATACCGCGAACGGCACGCCGTTCGCGGCGGCGATGGCACCCGCGATGTGCGACTCCATATCGACCGCGAGCGCGCCCGTCGCGCGGTTGAGCGCGAGCTTGTCCTGCGCGCTGACGAGCGGCGCGGCGACCGCCGCCTGAACACCCCGGCGCAGCCGCGCACGCAACGGTGACGCGCCGATAGCGAGCGCAAGCCGCCCCGACCAGTCGACGTCTGTTTCGACGCGCCCAAACGGCCCTTCGACCGCATCCGCGACAATCACGGTGCCCGGTTCGAGGTCGGGCGCCAGACCGCCGGCCGTGCCAAAACTGAGGATGCCGCTGCATCCACGCGCAACCGCCGCGCTCAGCGCGCGTTCGAGCAGATCGGCACGCGCCGCATATACCACCTCGACGCCCTCACCGCGCGCGATGCGCGCTTCGAACGCCATTCCGGCCACGACGATCACCGGCAACGCGCTGCCCCGCGCCTGAACGGCCTTTGCCACCGCCATCACATGCCGACCGTGACGCGCGTGGCGCCGCTGCGCCTGAGCGAGCGGTAGCGCGCCAGCGCCCACAGCGGGAAGAACTTGCGATAGCCGTGGTAACGCAGATAGAACACGCGCGGGAAACCCGTCGCGGTAAAGCGCGTTTCGTCCCACAGGCCGTGATCGCGCTGCTCGCGTTGCAAGTATTCGATGCCGCGTGCCACCGCCGGATGATCGACCGCGCCGGCCGCCATCAGACCCATCAGCGCCCACGCGGTCTGCGACGCCGTGCTCGGCGCCTGCTCGTAACCGCGGTATTCCAGCTTGTAGCTGGTGCCGTCTTCGCCCCAGCCGCCGTCTTCGTTCTGGATCTTCACGAGCCACTGCACCGCGCGCGCGATGCGTACGTCGTCGTGCCGGATGCCGGCGGCGTTCAGCGCGCACAGCGCCGTCCACGTGCCATAGATGTAGTTCATGCCCCAGCGGCCGTACCAGCTGCCGTCGGACACCTGCTCTTTCAGGATGTAGTCGTACGCGCGCTTCGACGGCTCGCTCGTCGACGGCATTTCGCCAAATTGCGCGAGCATCGACAGGCAGCGGCCCGACACATCCGCCGTCGGCGGATCGAGCAGCGCGCCGTGATCGGAGAACGGAATGTTGTTCAGGTAGTACTGCGTGTTTTCCGGCTCGAACGCGCCCCAGCCGCCGTCGCTGCTCTGCATGCCGACCACCCATTCGCGGGCGCGCGCGATCGCGGTGTTGTCCACGTTCGAGCGCGTCAGCGCCGCCGCGCGATGCATCGCCATCGCGACCACGGCCGTATCGTCGACGTCCGGATAGTGCGGGTTCGCGTACTGGAACGCCCAGCCGCCCGGCCGCACGTCCGCGCGGCGGGAAATCCAGTCGCCGCGCACGTCGAGAATCTGCAGCGGACGCAACCATTCGAGACCGCGCAGCGCGGCTTCTTCGGCACGCGCGTCGCCGGTTTCGAGCAGCGCGTGCGCCGCGAGCGAGGTGTCCCATACCGGCGACAGGCACGGCTGGCAATACGCCTCGTCTTCGTGAACGACGAGCAGCTTTTCGATCGAGCGGCGCGCGATCGCGCGGTTCGGATGATCGGCCGGATAGCCAAGCACGTCGTACATCATGACGGCGTTCGCCATCGCCGGGAAAATCGCGCCGAGGCCGTCTTCGCCGTTCAGCCGTTCATCGACGAACGCCACCGCCGCGTTCACCGCGCGCTGACGCAGCGTCTTCGGGAACAGGCCGTCGATGGCGCGCAACACGCCGTCCACGCCGCGAAAGAAGCTGAACCAGCCCTTGTGCTGATGGGGCGCACGCGGCGACAGGCCGGTCGTGACGGGCGCGCCGCGGAACAGCTCGTCGATGCGCACGCCGCGCGGGTTGCGCGCGACCGGATGCTTTGCGTTGAGCACCAGCAGCGGCACGATCACCGTGCGCGCCCAGTACGACACCTTCGACAGGTGGAACGGGAACCACTTCGGCAGCAGCATGATTTCGACTGGCATCATCGGCACCGCGTACCACGTCACGACGCCGAAGAGCGCGAGCAGGACGCGCGTGAACACGTTCGATGCTTCCGCGCCGCCGTGCGCGAGAATCGCCTCGCGGGCGCGGCGCATGTGCGGCGCGTCTTCCGGGTCGCCGATCATTTTCAGCGCGAAGTACGCCTTCACGCTCGCGCTGACGTCGAGCGCGCCGTCGGTGAAGAGCGGCCAGCCGCCGTCCGCCAGCTGGATGCGGCGCAGATAGCGGCCGATTTTCTGTTCGAGCGTGGGGTTCGCCTCTTCGCCCAGGTAGTGGACGAGCAGAATGTATTCGGCGGGAATCGTCGCGTCGGCTTCCAGTTCGTAGACCCAGTGGCCATCGGCGCGCTGGTCGGCGAGGATCGCGTCGGTCGCGCGCGCGATGGCGCTTTCGAGCATGTCGTGCGGCACGGCGGTATCGGCGGTATCGGCGGAAGTCGAGGCAGGGATTGAGGCGGGCGTCTCGCCATCCATCGGCGGGATCTGGGATAAATCGTTCATCGGCGTTCCATCGGTTCATTCAGAAGCAGGTCCGCGGCCTTCTGGCCGGAGCGGATCGCTCCTTCGATCGTCGCGGGCAGGCCGGTGGCCGTCCAGTCTCCCGCGAGCATGAGGTTGTTCCAGCGCGTGCGCGTGGCGGAGCGCAGCATTTCCTGGTCAGGCAAGGCCGCGAACGTCGCGCGTTCGTCCATCACGACCTGACATGCCGGCATCGGCTCAGCCGGCAGGCCGGCCACGTGTGCGACCTCGGCCCAGACTGTCTTCGCGAGTTCTTCGTGCGGCGTGCCGGTCAGACGGTCGGCGCCGTGGATCGTCACCGACAGACGGCCGTCGAACGCAAACAGCCATTCGGCGGTCGAGCCGATGAGGCCCATTACCGGCGGCAGGCCGAACGGCGGCTCGACGGCGAAATGCACGTTGACGATCGCGCTGAAGCGCTGCGGCGCCTGCAAGCCGGGCACGATCGACTGCGCGGCGTTCGGCGGCACGGCGAGCACCAGGCCTTCGTCCGCGCCGAGCGCGATGCTTTCGTCGGCGAAATGCAGCGACGCGACGCGCCCGGATTCGGAAAACGTCAGGTCGTTCAGCCGCGAGCCGAGCTTGATCTGCGCGCCGCCATGCTGCAGGAGACGCAACGCGGGGTCGACAAACGCGCTGCCCAGCCCGTTGCGCGCGACGAGCAGGCGGCACGCCTGAGCACCCGCGGCAAACGTCTCGCGCGCGACGGCGCCCGCCAGCTGCGCGGTGGCATCGCGCGGCTCGCCGTTCATCACGGCGTGAAACATCGGACCCAGCAGCCGGTCCCACAGCACGCCGTTACAGCGCATGGTCTGCGCCATCGAGCGGCCGGGCTTCGCGAACAGCAGCGGCAGCATCGAAAAATAATCCACCCAGTTCGTGTTCGGCACACGGGCGTTCGCGTCGAACACCCACAGCGGCAACGGACCGGGCGAAAGCCTGACGGTCCAGCGCTCGCCGGCGGCGAGGTCCATGAACGGGAACCCTGGCTGGGTGGGGCCGACCAGTTCGTCCGCGGCGCCGATTGCGCGCGCATAACCCAGCGTTGCCTGATTGCCGGAGAAGATCAGATGGTTGCCCGTATCGATCGTCGCACCGAGCGTGCGGGCGTAATACGAACGGCACCGTCCACCGGCCTGCGCGGCGGCCTCGTGCAGCACGACCTGCGCGCCGCGGCGCTGCAACTGCACCGCGGCCGCCAGGCCGGCGAGGCCCGCGCCGATCACGTGGACGAGTTTGACCATCAGAACAGCGCGTAGCGGGCGACGATCCACAAGAGCCGCGCGCGCGGCTTGCTGACTTTCGTGCGCGGGATGTCAAAGCCACGCTCGACGGTGCGCTCGAGCAGGCACCGGTAAACGCCCGACATGATGCGCGGCGCGCGGACTTCGCGACGCGGTTGCGCATCCATGATTTCGTCGGACTTCGCGAAGTGTGCCCGCGCGCGCGCGACGAGCGCGGCGCACACGCGCGGCAGCGACGGGTCGTCGGCGATCGTATCGGGGTCCGTCGGCGCGATGCCTTCGCGCGCCAGCAGTTCGCGCGGCAGATAGCAGCGATGGATGCCGGCGTCTTCGTCGATGTCGCGCAGGATGTTGGTGAGCTGCAGCGCGCGGCCGAGATGATGCGCGAGCTCGCGGCCCGGCGCCTCCTGCATCCCGAATATCCTCACCGACAGACGCCCCGCCGCGCTCGCGACGCGATCGCAGTACAGGTCGAGCGTGGCTTCGTCGGGCGCGCAGATGTCCTCGGCGGCGTCCATCGCCATGCCGTTGATCATCTCGTGGAAATCGTCGCGCTGCAGGTTGAAGGTGTGAATGTGCCGGGTCAGCGCGCGCAACGAAGCGCGCGGCGCGCCCGCGTAGCACGCGTCGATGTCGGCGCGCCAGCGCTCGAGCGCGGCGGCGCGTTCGACACGCGGCATGTCGCTGTCGGCGATGTCATCCACCGCGCGACAGAAAGCGTAGACCTGATACATCGCATCGCGCTGCGCAGCCGGCAGGATGCGCATTGCGAGATAGAACGAGCTGCCCGAAGTCACGGCTGCTGCGTCGGTTTCTGTATCGTCCACGACAAGGTTGGAAACGGCCAAGACGATCTCCGCTGAGGCGCCCGCGGTTTCCGGCCAGATGGCCGGACGCAGGGCATGTCGTCCGCGCGCGCGGACACGCGCGAAATACTCCGGCTGGGATGCCGAAACGCCGAAAAGTATAACAATCTTTGGCCTTCGCCGCTGAAAACACGTCGGCGGCGCCCGCCTTGCAGGGGACCCGGGTAGCGTCAAAGCGGGAACTCACCACCGGAAAGACAGCACCGATTTTCACGCACCCGAGGCCATTGCAATTGAACTGAATAACGCGATCCGAATGCGATTGTCTGAATCCGCCTGAAAACGCCATCTCCATTTAAGACTGGTCCTATTCAGCAGCCATCGACGGGTGCTTAAACTGACCTTATTGAGATGCCGCAAACCTTCGTGGCTCTCACCAGGCAACGGTTATCCGCTTTATCGAGACATGAAACAGGTGTCGCGCCGGTAATCGTCGCGAATCGCCGGTCGAATCACGCTCGCGTTAATCAACACGACTTCATTTCCCCGACTCATTGCATCGGCGGCGCTCTCGTCACGCCTGCCGATTAACCATGACTCTTCAGGGAATATCATGAAACGCGCTATCCGGCTTACCGCTTTATCGTTCGTGCTACTGGGCGTCACATGCGGGGTTCACGCCGCGCAGCATACGTACAGCCCGCTGAAATCGATTGAACAGTCCTGGATCACCGCAAGCGTCCAGCGCGGCGACTCGCCGCTCGACGCGCTGGTCAAGGCATCGTTCATCGGCTTCACGCCCGACGGCGCCAGCCGTCCACGGCCCGGCCTGCTAATCGCGGCGTCCGGTGACGCCCGGGCGGCGCCATTGCAGGAAGAGCAGGAAGAACCGGCGGTACGGCTTGCCGGCGTTGGCAAGTGAATACGAGGTCAGTTGAACGCGACCGACCGGTTGCGTCCCTGCCGCTTCGCGCTATAGAGCGCGGCGTCGGCTTCGTTGATCAGCACTTCGTAGGCCGGCACGCCGGTGCGCGCGCACGCGCCGCCGACGCTCGCCGTCACCGGCACGAGCGTGCCCTGGACGTCGATGGCCGTATCGCCGATCTTGCAGCGGATTTTTTCCGCGACCAGCATGGCGTCTTCGAGCGGCGTGCACGGCAGCAGCAGCGCAAACTCCTCCCCGCCGAACCGGCCGAACGTGTCCTGCACCCGCACTACTTCCGCGACGCGCTGCGCCATCACGCGCAACACCGTGTCGCCGACGACGTGGCCGAACCGGTCGTTGATCTTCTTGAAATGGTCGAGGTCGAAGAGCAGCACTGACAGGTCGCCGCCGTACCGTTGCCAGCGCGCATATTCGTCGCGCAGCCGCGATTCGAAATAGCGCCGGTTCGCGATGCCCGTGAGGCCGTCGCGATCGGCGTATTCCTGCAGCTTCGCGACGGCTTCCTCGCGTTCGCGCTGCACGATGCTCACGGCCGTCACGTCGGAAATCGTCACGCAGACAGCCACGACTTCACGCTCGCGCGTGAGCGGCATGAAGGTGCAGTCCTGCTGCATGAAGTCGACGCCGCCGGTAATCGGGCGGTCATGATCGAACTTGAACAGATACGGCCGCTGTTCCCACGAACTGAACGCGAAACTGCCCAGCTGGAACACGCTTTCGAGCTTGCGCGTGAGCCACACGCGCGGCAGTTCGGGAAAGCTCGCGAAAATCGATTTTCCGACCACCTGCTTCGCGGAAAGCCCGCTGTGGTCGTGCATGAACCGGTTCCACATCAGCACGTTCATTTCGCGATCGAGCACAAAAATGCCGAAATCAACGCGCTCGACAACCAGATCGCTCAAGGACGCGGACGGTTCACTCATAGGCTGGACAGCAGCGCATCGAGCGCCTCATTCATGTGGCGGATCGACTCTTCGGCCATCAACATCACCAGGTGGGCGCGAAAGCTCTGGTCTTCCAGCGCGAAATTCACTTCGACCAGCAGCGCGACTTCCCACGCAAGCACCTTCGGCTGGAACACGTCGTCGAGCGACATGGATGCGCCCAGCAGCCCGGGCGCGGAAAACACCGGCGTGCGGCCCAGCTGGTCGAGAATGCACGACACGCAGGCGCCCGTCAGCACGTTCGCCACGTCGTAAATCAGCTCTTCCTGCGAAACCGTTTCGTACGTCGAACCGGCATACGGATCGTTCACCAGCGCGCACAACTCCGCGATGCTGCCGCTGCGGCAGATCACCAGCGCCTCGCCCTTGATGTCCGAGCGAAAGCCCTGCCGCACCGCCGTGACGGCCTCGTTGATACCGGTCATGTCGCGCAGCGCCGCCGCCGCGTCGCACACGTCGACCACGCGCACGCGCGGCACCGACAGCTCGATAAACGTATCGAGCAGCGTCGCGAGACGGGTCGCGGCCTGACCCATCGCCAGATTGGCGACCTCCTGCAGCGCGTCGCGCTGCTCTTCGTTCAGGGCTGGCTCAGACATACAACCCGTACTCCTTGAGGATGGGCAGTACCGCCTCGGGCGTCACCGGCTTGGCGACGAATGCAATGGCGCCGAGCGTGCGCACGCGCGCCTGCGCCATCGGCTGGACGTCGGCGGACACGACGATCACGAACGTATTGAGATCCTCGTGCTGCAGCGCTTCCAGCACCTGAAAACCCGTCATGTCGGGCATCGTCAGGTCGAGGAACATGACGGAAGCCTTGCCGGCCCGATACAGTTCGAGCGCCTCGGCGCCGTTCGATGCGTAGGCGATATCGACATCCCAGTCTTGCGGAAGGGCTTTGGTCAGCACCTTGCGGGCAAGAAGCGAGTCGTCGGCAATCACAATAGGCAAGGACATGGCGGCGGTCGGTAGACGTTATAGGCTCAATCGGGTTAACGGCAGCGCGACGCCGTTCTTGAGCCACTGGACCGGCCAGGCGGACAAACAGTCGGAAAGGAATCAAACGAAAGTGACGGCACCGCGCCGCAAAGAGCGGCATGCGAGAAACAGGCGCTCGCGCGGCAACGCGCATGAGCGCAAAAGACAACGCCAGAATCCGACATGGTGGAAGCCTACCCCGTACGTGAACGGCGCAGCAGTAGACGACCTCCGGACCTGAGACCTGGTGCCCCCGCGCCTGCATCCGCGGATAGCACCGGCATGCGTGTCACACGCACTGTCTGCCAGGCTCCGCAGGAGATACGTCCGGGCAAGGCGGACGCATTAATTGTCGCAGGAATGATTCTTGAATTAATTCAGCGAAAAAGCAACGCGCCAAAATCAAACGACTTGATAGAATTCACCCGAGAATGGCGCTGAATAGAACAAATCATTTCGAAAATATGGTAAATATTTCCGATTTATCCTTTTGTGTACGTTTGCGCTTCTGGATTCGTCGCTGATTGGGGGTGACTCGCGAAAAAACCGCTCGAAAACGGGGCGCGCGCGGAAAACCTTTTCCACTGAGCACCGCGCAATCCGAACCGGACTTTCTCATTTAATGATGCTGAATTCGGTCTTCCTGTTTTTCGACGTTTGCGGTCCGGCCGGCGATGAATCCTGAACAGCCCGATCCGCCAGGGGCGAGCCGGCAAGACGAACCCTCGTTTTCGGCCGCGCCTCCCGAGCATCATTTCGCGATCCGGCGCCTGACGCTGATCGCGCTGCTGGTGGCAGCCGTCGTGTTGCCGTGCATTTACGTCGCGACAATGGCGTGGAGCGACCTGAAAGCGCGCGAATCCAGTGCGACCGATGTCACGCTGCGCACGGTGCGCGTTGCCGAAGAACACGCGTTGAAGGTTTTCGACATGAACGAGGCGCTCGACGCGCGCGTCGTCGATCTGGTGAGCGGTCTCGACGAGGCCGGCATCCGCGAGCAGGCAGCCGGCATTCACGAGAAGCTGCGCACGATGGGCGGCGGCTATCCGCAGGTCGCCGCGGTATCGATCTTCAGCCGCACGGGCGAGCTGCTCGTGAGCAGCCGGGTTTATCCGGCGCCGGCCGTTTCGATCGCGGACCGCGCCGATTTCACGGGCTTGCGCGACAACAAGGTGCTGGAGCACGTCTCGAAGGTGATGACCGGCGACGTCGCCAGCGGAATGGTATTCAACACCGGCGTGGCGCGTCACGACGAGAACGGCGCGTTTGCCGGCGTCGTCTCGGTCGCGCTGCGGCCGGGTTATTTCAACGCGTTCTATCGCGAACTGCCGGGCAGCGAAGACGCCCCGATGACGCTCAGCCTCATCCGCGCTGACGGCGCGACGCTCGCGCAATATCCGCAACGGCTGCACGAGCCCACGCTCGCGGCATCCCCCACCCCGTTCACGCAAGCACTCGCCGACGGCCGCCGCGCGGGCGTCGTCAAAATGCGCGACACGGACGGCGACAGCGAGATTCTCGCGTTCCGGCGTGTTGGCTCGTATCCGGTGTATGTGTCGTGCGGCTACCGCACGTCGGCGATCTGGGCGGGCTGGTACCGGCATCTGAGCCTCCTGATTCTCTCGATGTTCACGCCCTCGATCGTGCTGTGGTGCGTGATCTGGCTTTCGCTCAAGCGTCTCGGCGCGGAAGAGGAAGCGTGGGAACGCTGGCAGGCGGAAGCGTCGATGCGCCGTTCGTTCGAATCCGCGTACCGGCAGTCGCGCAAGATGGAGGCGCTCGGCAATCTGGTCGGCAGCGTCGCGCACGACTTCAACAACCTGCTGATGATCGTCTCGACCAACGTGCAGATCGCCCGCCGGCGGGGCGCGCCCGGCCTCGATCGTGAACTGTCCGCCATCGAACGCGCGCTGAAAAGCGGTCAGTCGCTGACGCGGCAACTGCTCGGCGTCGCGCGCAAGCAGCCGCTGCGCAACGAAACCATCGCGGTGGAACGCTGGCTGCCCGGCTGCCGCGAACTGCTGGGCGCGTCGCTCGGCGCGAAGGTCGCACTCGTCGTCGACGTGAGCGCCCACGTGTGGCCCACGCGCGTCGACGTCGCCGAACTCGAACTCGCGCTGATCAACGTCGCCGTCAACGCACGCGACGCGATGCCGAGCGGCGGGCGCTTCACCGTGCGCGCGAACAACGTCGCGTTCCGGCACGACGACGGCTTTCCGCTCACCGGCGACTTCGTGCAGATATCCCTTGAAGATACGGGCGTCGGCATGCCGCCCGAAGTACTCGCGCGCGCCTTCGAGCCGCTCTTCACGACCAAGCCGAAGGGCATGGGCACCGGCCTCGGGCTGCCGCAGGTGTTCGCGTTCTGCGAGCGCTCGGGCGGCCTCGCGGCGATCGACAGCGCGACCGGCGCGGGCACGTCGGTGCGTCTGTACCTGCCGCGCGCCGAGGCCGCGCCGCAGATCGCGCGCCC
>CALFSF010000004.1 GCA_937917025.1 uncultured Paraburkholderia sp. | reverse complement strand
CGGAAGGCACGATGACCCGCGAACAGCTGCTGACCGACGTCGAGCAGGCCGCCGATTTCGTGAAGCTCACGCAGTGCGACGCATTGGCGATCGCGATCGGTACGTCGCACGGCGCGTACAAGTTCACGAAGAAGCCGACGGGCGATACGCTGTCGATCCAGCGCATCAAGGAAATTCACCAGCGCATTCCGAATACGCACCTGGTGATGCACGGTTCGTCGTCGGTGCCGCAGGAACTGCTCGCGGAAATCCGCGAATTCGGCGGCGACATGAAGGAAACCTACGGCGTGCCGGTCGAGGAAATCCAGGAAGGTATCCGTAACGGCGTGCGCAAGATTAATATCGATACGGACCTGCGTCTCGCGATCACCGGCGCGATCCGCCGTGCGATGGCCGAAAACCCGTCGAAATTCGACCCGCGCGACTACCTGAAGCCGGCGCGTGAAGCCGCCACGAAGGTGTGCGTGGATCGCTACATGGCGTTCGGCTGCGAAGGCCAGGCCGCGAAGATCAAGCCGCTGTCGCTCGACCGGATGGCGGAGAAGTACAAGTCGGGCGACCTCCGGCAGGTGGTCCGCTAGGCTGTTCGTTCAGCACTGACCTGGCTTGTGGCTGGCTGCTGGATTACCCAGGCGGCTGGCCATCCGGCCAGGTTGTTGTCAGATCGCCGTTCCCGCATGATCCGGGGAACGGCGTTTCCCTTTTGTTCCGGTCTCATTTTTGCCCCATTTCTAGCGAACTACGACGATGTCTACCCTTTACGAATCCACGCTCCGCTCGCTGCCGCTGCTCGGCCGCGGCAAGGTCCGCGACAACTACGCGGTGGGCAACGACCAGTTGCTGATCGTTACGACCGACCGTCTGTCGGCGTTCGACGTCATCATGGGCGAGCCGATTCCCAACAAGGGGCGCGTGCTGAACCAGATGGCCAACTTCTGGTTCGACAAGCTGAAGCACATCGTCCCGAATCACCTGACCGGCGTCGAGCCGGAAACGGTCGTCGCAGCGGACGAAGTCGAGCAGGTCAAGGGCCGCGCGGTTGTCGTCAGGCGTCTCGAGCCGATCCTGGTCGAAGCGGTGGTGCGCGGCTATCTGGCCGGCAGCGGCTGGAAAGACTACCAGGCAACGGGCGCCGTGTGCGGCGTCGAGCTGCCGCCGGGCCTGCAAAACGCGCAGAAGCTGCCTGAGCCGATCTTCACGCCGGCAGCCAAGGCCGAAATGGGCCACCATGACGAGAACATCACGTACAACGAGATGGAGCGCCGCATCGGCACCGAACTGTCGGCCACGATCCGCGACATCTCGATCCGGCTGTACAAGGAAGCCGCGGAATTCGCGGCCACGCGCGGCATCATCATCGCCGACACGAAGTTCGAATTCGGTCTCGACAACCACGGCAAGCTGTATCTGATGGACGAGGCGCTGACGGCCGATTCGTCGCGCTTCTGGCCGGCCGACCAGTATCAGGTCGGCACGAACCCGCCTTCGTTCGACAAGCAGTTCGTGCGCGACTGGCTCGAAACGCAGCCGTGGAAGAAAGAGCCGCCGGCGCCGAAGCTGCCGGACGACGTTGTCGCGAAGACGGGCGAAAAGTATCAGGAAGCGCTCGAACGCCTGACCGGGCAGAAGCTCGCCTGACGCGTCAGTGATTGAAGCCCGCCCGATAAGGAAGTTCGTACGATGAGCGAAGCACAGACCGCCCACACGCACGCCGCGCCACTCGTTGGTGTGCTGATGGGCTCCAGTTCCGACTGGGACATCATGAAACATGCCGTCGCGCTCCTTCAGGCGTTCGGCGTGCCCTACGAAGCGAAGGTCGTTTCGGCGCACCGTATGCCCGACGAGATGTTCGAATACGCGGAGCGCGCGCGCGAGCGCGGGTTGCGCGCGATCATCGCGGGTGCGGGCGGCGCCGCGCACCTGCCTGGCATGCTGGCCGCCAAGACCACGGTGCCGGTGCTGGGCGTGCCGGTTGCGAGCAAGTATCTGAAGGGCGTCGATTCGTTGCACTCGATCGTCCAGATGCCGAAAGGCGTGCCGGTCGCGACGTTTGCGATTGGCGAAGCCGGTGCGGCGAACGCAGCGCTTTTTGCCGTATCGATCCTGAGCGTGGCGTTGCCTGAGTACGCGGACCAGCTTGCTGAATACCGCGTGCATCAGAACAAGGCGGCACATGCAATGGTATTACCCGCGCTATAAGCGCGAATCGATGTTTCCTGCCTGATCCCGGCCGTTGCGCATCAGATTCCTGGCTGCCTGCGCTGCGGCCGCTGCCGACCACTGAGATGAATTCAGACAACACACCGGTTTCACCGATTCTGCCTGGCGCCTGGCTGGGCATGGTCGGTGGCGGCCAGCTTGGCCGCATGTTCTGCTTTGCCGCACAGGCGATGGGTTATCGCGTCGCCGTGCTCGATCCGGACGAGAGCAGTCCGGCGGGCGCCGTCGCGGACCGGCACCTGCGCGCGGCGTATGACGACGAAGCGTCGCTGACCGAACTCGCGCGTCTCTGCGCGGCCGTTTCGACCGAGTTCGAGAACGTGCCCGCCGCCAGCCTCGATTTTCTCGCGCGCTCCACGTTCGTCAGCCCGGCTGGCCGATGCGTCGCGATCGCGCAGGACCGCATCGCCGAGAAGCGCTTTATCGCCGCTTCGGGCGTGGCGGTGGCGCCGCATGTGGCGATCGAGTCGTCGGCGGCGCTCGAAGCGATCGAAGACGCGAAGCTCGAAGCCGTGCTGCCCGGCATCCTCAAGACGGCGCGGCTCGGTTACGACGGCAAAGGCCAGATTCGCGTGCGCAACGCCGGGGAAGTCCGCGAGGCGCATGCGTCGCTGGGTGGTGTGGCATGCGTGCTGGAAAAGCGCCTGCCGCTGAAGTTCGAGGTCTCGGCGCTGATCGCCCGCGGCGCGAACGGGACATCGGCGGTGTATCCGCTCGCGCAGAATACCCATCGCGACGGCGTGCTCGCGCACACGATCGTGCCGGCACCCGACGCGAGCCCGTCGCTCGTCGAGCAGGCCCAGCAGGCCGCGTTGCAGATCGCCGCGAAGCTGGGTTACGTCGGCGTGCTGTGCGTCGAGTTTTTCATCCTGGAAGACGGCTCGCTCGTCGCGAACGAGATGGCGCCGCGTCCGCACAATTCCGGTCATTACACCGTGGATGCCTGCGCGACCAGCCAGTTCGAACAGCAGGTTCGCGCGATGACGGGCATGCCGCTTGGCGACACGCGCCAGCATTCGCCGGCCGTGATGCTGAACATCCTTGGCGATGTCTGGTTCAAGGATGGCCCGAAGCGCGCGGCAGTCACGCCGCCCTGGCATGAAGTGGCGGCGATGCCTTCGGCGCGGCTGCATCTGTACGGCAAGGAAGAGGCGCGGCCGGGCCGCAAGATGGGCCACGTGAACTTCACCGCCGCGACGCTCGAAGAGGCGCGCACGGCGGCGCGTGACTGTGCGCGGCTGTTGCACATCATCAAGAGCTGAGATCGCAGTCACGATGCCGGATCAACCGAAATCGCCGGATCAGCGCGTGCTTCCCGTCAGCGAGGCAGACATCGCGAACGCCGCGGCGTTGCTCGACGCGGGGGAACTC
>CALFSF010000003.1 GCA_937917025.1 uncultured Paraburkholderia sp. | reverse complement strand
CAGCCCTTCGCAGATGGTGAGCGAAGGCGCGTTTCGCGAGGACCTGTTCTACCGTCTGAGCGGCGCGACGCTGACGATGCCACCGCTGCGTGAGCGCGCCGATATCCGCGACGTGATCGACGCTGTCTTCGATGAAGAAGCACGGAGCGCCACTCACGTGCTGACGCTCGACGCGCATCTCGCGGAACAGCTGGGGACGCTGCCGTGGCCCGGCAATATCCGCCAGCTGCGCAATGCGCTGCGCTACGCGTGCGCGGTATGCGATTCGTCGCGGGTCGAGATGCGCCACGTCGCGCCGGATATCGCCGCGCTTCTTTCACCCGCTAACGTACGCGAACTGGCACATGCACCTTCATCGACGGATGAACGTGAGCGCATTGTCGAAGCGCTCACGAAGACGCACTGGCGTCCTGATGCAGCGGCCCGGTTGCTAGGGATGTCGCGCGCGACGTTGTACCGACGCATGGCAACGCTGAAGATCGTCGGGCCGCATCGTTGCTGATTTAAGACGTCGACGCTTCGCGGCTCATGAAAGAGGCGCAACACCCAACCAGCAAACCTTAAACGCGCTCGATCGCGATGGCGATACCCTGACCGACGCCAATACACATCGTGCACAGTGCGAAGCGACCTTGCGTGCGCTGCAACTGATACATTGCAGTGGTAACGAGACGCGCGCCACTCATACCGAGCGGATGGCCCAGCGCGATCGCGCCGCCATTCGGATTCACACGTGCGTCGTCATCAGCGACGCCGAGCATGCGCAGCACCGCGAGACCCTGCGACGCGAACGCTTCGTTCAGTTCGATCACGTCGAACTGGTCGATCGTCATGCCGAGGCGCGCGAGCAGTTTCTGCGTAGCCGGAGCCGGGCCGATGCCCATCACACGCGGCGCGACGCCCGCAGTCGCGATACCGAGCACGCGTGCGCGCGGCACGAGGCCAAAGCGCTTCGCGGATTCTTCGTTCGCGAGCAGCAGGGCCGCGGCGCCGTCGTTCACGCCCGAAGCGTTGCCTGCCGTCACCGTGCCATCGGGGCGCACCACGCCCTTCAGTTTCGCCAGCGTTTCGAGGCTGGTTTCGCGCGGATGTTCGTCCTGTGACACGATGGTCGGATCGCCCTTCTTCTGCGCGACCGATACCGGCACGATTTCCTGCGCGAGTGTGCCGTCGCGCTGCGCGCGCGCCGCGTTCTGCTGGCTGCGCATCGCGAACGCATCCTGGTCGGCGCGGCTCACACCGTAGTCCTGCGCGACGTTTTCGCCGGTTTCCGGCATCGAGTCGACACCGTATTGCTGCTTCATCAGCTTGTTGACGAAACGCCAGCCGATGGTCGTGTCGTAGATCGCCGCTTCCCGCGAAAACGCGCTGCCGGCCTTGTTCATCACGAACGGCGCGCGGCTCATGCTTTCGACACCCCCCGCGACCATCAACGCCGCCTCGCCCGATTTGATCGCGCGCGCGGCGATGCCCACGGCATCCATGCCCGAGCCGCACAGACGGTTGACCGTCGAGCCCGGCACGTCGAGCGGCAACCCGGCGAGCAGCAGCGACATGCGCGCGACGTTGCGGTTGTCTTCACCCGCCTGATTGGCGCAGCCGTAAATCACATCGTCGATGGCGGACCAGTCGACGTCCTTGTTGCGCTCCATCAGCGCCCTGAGCGGCACGGCGCCCAGATCGTCGGCGCGAACCGACGACAGCGCGCCAGCATAGCGGCCGATCGGCGTACGAATTGCATCGCACAGGAAAGCTTCAGTCATGTGATGTCTCCAGTTGTGAACTGCGCCGCTTCGCATTTCCGGCCGGCAGCCTGGCGCGAACGATGCCCGCCAGCCGGGCATCGTTCGCGATGAGCGGAACAGGTTCCGTCACGCCCGGCCGCATGGCAACGGTAACGTCCCACGCCGCTCGTCGCAGGACCGGATTGATTGGGCCGCCATCCGAAATTTGTTCTTTATACGAACAACATGTCGAATAGCGAACATTGAGCCCAATAGTAGGGTCCGTCGGCGACATCTGTCAAGCCGCGCCGGGGCGCAACGGCGCACGTTACAGCCAGCGCGTGAGCCATCCAAGCCCTGCGGACGTGCCCGCGCGCGGCCGGTATTCGCAACCGGTCCAGCCGTCGTAGCCGAGCGAATCGATCAGTTCGAAGAGATACGGATAGTTGATTTCGCCGCTGTCGGGCTCGTGCCGTTCCGGCACGCCTGCAATCTGGATATGCCCGATATGCGCGATATCGCGTCTGAATTTGACGGCCAGATCCCCTTCGACGATCTGGCAGTGATAGCAGTCGAACTGCACCTTCAGGTTCGGCGCGCCGACTTCCGCGCAGGTGGCCTGCGCATCATCCTGGCGGTTCAGGAAGAAGCCGGGCATGTCGCGCGTGTTGATCGGTTCGATCACGACCGTGATGCCGTCGGCCTGAGCAGCCTGCGCGGCGTACGCGAGATTCTTCAGATAGACCTCGCGATGGCGTTCGCGCGGCTGGTCCGCGGCGATCAGTCCCGCCATCACGTGCAGCCTCCTGTTGCCGAGCACGCGCGCGTATTCCAGCGCCGTGTCGATGCTGCGGCGGAATTCGTCTTCTCGCCCCGGCACCGATGCGAGCCCGCGGTCGCCGGCGGCCCAGTCGCCGCACGGTGCATTGAAAAGCGCCTGCGTCAATTGATGTTCGTCGAGCCGCGCTTTCAGAGCGGCGGCGGGAAACGCGTATGGGAACAATATTTCGACGCCCTTGAAGCCGTCACGCGCCGCGGCGCCGAAACGCTCGAGGAACGGGTGTTCGTTGTACATCATCGTGAGATTGGCGGCAAAGCGCGGCATCGGGCTGTCTCCTGCATGACGGGTTTTCGTCCGTCTATCATACAAAGAGTCGTGGTCCCGGCGGCGCCGAGGTGTCGTCAAGGTTGGCGAAACGCGGGTCATACGCTATCGTCTCGGCTTTCGAGGCCACTTCGCCGGCCATCGCTTTTTCCCTGAGGCACATGAGCAAAGCTCTTCCCGCGTCCCCGTCGCTGTCCGCCAACGTCGCGCAAACACCGGAAGCTCCCGACAAACCGGGCGATTCGTACGTGCAGTCGTTTGCACGCGGCCTGGCGGTGATCCGTGCGTTCAACGCGGAGCGCCCCGAACAGACACTCACCGACGTCGCAGCCGCAGCCGGCCTCACGCGCGCAGGCGTGAGCCGCATCCTGCTCACGCAGAACGCGCAGAAGCGGCTCATCGAGCCGCCGGAGGTCGCGCGGTATGCGGCGTTCCTCTGCCGGGACGAGGCGTGGTCGGTGACCTGTGCCTCGATCACGATGGACGCGCCGGCGGCGGCGTCCAGGGCGGTCGCCGGCGTGATACGACCGAGCAGGAGGGCGACGGCCTCGGGCGCCAGCGTCCCCTTCTTCACCTGGCGCTCGGCGTTGCCCCGGATCGTGGCCGTCGCGCGCTCGAGCGCCGCGGCGGACGTGTCGATCAGCGTCACGTCCCACTCATGCTGGGCAAAGACGTGGGCGATGCCGTTTCCCATGGTCCCGGCACCGACGACGGCGGCGCGTGTCATGCGCGTTCCCTTCCTGCCCACCGTACGATGGCGAGCGTTCCAAGCGTGATGGCGATGGTCACCGTCAGGCCGCCCTCGGGACCGAATTGTCCCCCGGTCAGCCAGGCCGGGCCACCAGCCGCATAATCGATCAGGGGGATCCGGAACGGGAGGCCGCTGACCGGCGCATCGGCCGCCGCCACCGCCGCATTCCAGCCGAGATGGGCACCGAATGCCGTCCAGATGCCGCCGGGCGCGTAGAACGCTACGGCCAGAAAGACGCCGGCGGCAGCGATGTTGGTGATCCCGAGCACGGAGACCGCGGGGTTGAGCAGGTGCATGCCGGCGAAGACGAACGACCGGACGATGATGGCGGGAACGCGGCCAAACGCTGCCGCCAGGAGGACCAGCGGCACCCCGCGGAACACGACCTCCTCAGCCAGCGCGGCTGGCGCAAGCACGCCCACGGTCTTGAGCACCTGCGCGGCGTAATCCCCCGCTGAGCCGGCATCCGGCATCCAGCGCGCCCCGCCGGCGGAC
>CALFSF010000002.1 GCA_937917025.1 uncultured Paraburkholderia sp. | reverse complement strand
CCCGCGTCAACCGACGTCGGCCGCCCATGCAACACCTCGGTCAAAAGCCTCGCGGTTCCGCATGCGAGCGTAAATCCCAGTGCGCCATGTCCCGTGTTCAACCAGAAGTTGCTGTAATTCGTGGCACCCACGAGAGGCTTGCTGTCAGGCGTCGCCGGCCGATGCCCACACCAGGTCTGTGCGCGGTCATAATCCGCGGCCAGCGGGAAGATTTCCTTCACGTGACGAATCAGCGTGGCCAGCCGGGCGTCGCGTCGCGATTCGTCCGCCCCCGTGATTTCCACCATGCCAGCCACGCGCAACTGCTCTCCCAGTCGCGCATATACGACCTTCCGGTGGAGATCCGTGACGTTGATGCCCGGCGCACGGCCGGCAATGGCAGCCGCAGAAAGGCTGTAGCCGGTCAAGGGATAGATGGGAAGGCGCACACCCAGCCCTTCGGCGAGATCTGCGCTGGCTGTTCCAGCAGAGAGAACGAATGCGTCGGCGCGTACGTCACCCCCGGCGATTCGCGCGGCCACAACCCGCCTTTCCTGCGTGACCCAGCCCAGCACCCGGGTGCCAGTCAGTATCCTGACGCCATAGCGATCCCGCAGCACGTTCGCGAGCTCCCTGCAGAACAGCAGGCAATCCCCCGCTTCTTCCGACGGCGTGTGAATGCCGCCGACGATCGTCGTGCTCGCGAATTCAAGTGATGGTTCAACCTCGATGCATCCGTTCCGGTCGAGCGCCGACTGGCTGGCGCCCCCCCCTGCGAGAAGATCGACTTTCTTGCGGGCGAGCCCGAACGTCCGGGCGTCACGGTAAACGACGAGCTTGCCGTTGCGCACATGGTCGAAGGCAATCGACTCGTGCTCGACCAGTTCATGCAGGGCTGCGCGGCTCAAGGCGCCAAGCTGGAGCAGTTCCAGTGCAGTCCTGTTGCTCGTCGCCGTGCGGCACGCACGCAGAAACGCCATGCACCAGCGCCACTGCCTGGCGTCGGCGCGGGGAACGTATCGCAGCGCCGAGTCACGGCTGAGAAGCCACGCCGGCAGATGCGGCAGCACGGAAGGATCCGCAAGTGGAGCAACGTAGCTATAGCTCAACTGTGCGCCATTCGCAAAGCTGGCCGCGAGCGCGACATCCTCCCCGCTTTCCAGAACCGTCACGTCATGGCCCTCACGCGCGAGAAAATACGCTCCGGTCAAGCCCACAACGCCCGCACCCACGATACATACCTGCATACGCGACCAGCCTTCACTCAGGAACCGTAACTGGCCAAAGTGTGCGTGCGCAACCATCCTGTCGCAAATGAATTGAATTGGGAGGGTATAACCCCACGTTATGCGCGACCCGGGAGGCAAGCCTCAGTTACGACGCAAGGCCTCCTCCCATGTGCGCGACGGACGCTCGCAGCACATCGACGAACGCGCTGCCGACGTGCGCTTCCAGTTCACCGTCCCGCCAGAGCGCATAGACACCAATGGACAGGGATGGGAGTACGGGCCTGATCGACACAGGGTCCACGCCCATGCGCGCGCTCAGTTCGTCGATCAATGTCAGGCCGACTCCCCGAGCGGCGAGCGCTCGCGCAACGTACCAGGTCTGGGCTTCGATAGAGGCGACGTGACCGTCCAGACCCAATGTTTCGAGCTCCCGTCGAATGAACTCGCCCAGTGGATCGACATTGCCGATGCTGATCCAGTTGCGCGTGACAACCTCCTCCATCCCGATCGGCTCCGTACTGGTGTCCTCCGGCGGTCCTACGCACACCAGCGCGGTCCGGCCCAGTTCGATCGCAGTGATTCCCGGCCTCCTCGGCGGTTCAACCGCGACGCCGATATCGAGATCCCTTGTGAAAAGCGCTGTGATCAGTTCGGTCGTATGCCGCGTTTGAATCCTGAGGGAGACTTCGGGATGCGACAGATGAAACTGCTGGACTGCTTCGGGAATCAGACCCACGCCGAGGCTCGGCAGGCATCCGACGCGCAGATAGCCCTGGGGCTGCGATGCCAGATTGCGTGCAAGGTTTCGAAGGCTGTCGATACTCGACTGGAGCTTGTGAGATTCGGCAAACAGGATTTCGGCTTCCCGCGTTGCCACGAGCCGGCCGTGGGCGCGCTTGAACAACGCAAACCCCAGACTGTGTTCGGTCTGCGCGAGAGCCTTGCTCATGGCCGGCTGCGAAATGCACAGCAGTTCGGCGGCCTTGGAAATCGTACCCGCCCGCATGATCGCAAGCAGAATTTCGATATGTCTTAATCGCACGCTGCGTCTCCGGGGCGTTCATCGCCATCCTGTTCTATCGACGATCGGAAATTCCAGGAGCGAACATACACCAGATCAACCTGCGGCAACCAGCACGTCGAAATGGCTGACGATCATGTGGAGTTCGGGCAACGCCCCGGCGACGAAGTAACAGCGCTTGCGCCGTTACGCGGCGCGGTTGTTTTCCGCACTGCCCACAGGACACCGCGATCGCAGATGTCCTGTAGCTCCGTGCGGCCTGAACGCCTGATGCGTCACGTCTTCGTCAGCGCCCCGCGCTGCCGCACCGCCTCGAACAGGCACACGCCACTCGCCACCGAAACGTTCAGACTCTCGACGCTGCCGGCCATCGGAATATGCATCACGATGTCGCACGTATCGCGCGTGAGACGGCGCATGCCCTCGCCTTCGGCGCCCATCACGATCGCCACCGGACCATCCAGTTTCGTTTCGTAGAGTTCCGCCGACGCCTCGCCCGACGTGCCCACTACCCACACGCCGGCGTCCTTCAGTTCGCGCAGCGCGCGCGCGAGGTTCGTGACCGTGATGTACGGCACCGTATCGGCGGCGCCGCTCGCCACTTTCGCCGCCGTCGCATTGAGACCGACCGCGCGATCGCGCGGCGCGATCACGGCATGCGCGCCGGCTGCGTCGGCGACGCGCAGGCACGCGCCCAGGTTGTGCGGATCGGTCACGCCGTCGAGCACGAGCAGCAGCGCCGGACCGTTGATGCCGTCGAGCAGTTCTGCGAGATTCTGCGCGAGCGGCATGTCGCCCGCACGCGCGACCACGCCCTGGTGGCGCTCGGTGTGCGCGAGGCCCCACAGACGCGTTTCGTCGGCGGCAATCAGGCGCACGCCCGCTTCTTTCGCCACATGCAGGAACTCCGTCATTCGGCGGTCCTTACGCGTCGCGTCGTAATACACCTCTTCGACCGACGAAGCGTCGTGCCGCATGCGTGCGGTCACTGCGTGGAAACCGTATAGAACCTTGAGACGTGACATGACTGGACAACCTTTGATTGAGCGAAGCTGCGTTGCGCTTCGAATGCGCCCGTTTTGCATGGACGGCACGCAAAGCGCCATGCCTGCAAAAACGGAAAACGGAAAACAGACAACGCGCAACCGGCATCGATTGCGATGCCGGTTGCGCGTTGCACACCTCATCGGGCGCGTCGACCTCCGGTTACGGCGGAGGCCGGCCGCCTCTTATCGCTTCTTGCGCGCCTGCGTCCTCGACGCCGGTTTCGCCGACGAAGAAGCACTGCGTTTTTTCGCCGCCCCGCCGCGCGCATCGCGTGTTTCACTCACCGCCGCGCCGGCTGCGGGCGCCGCTTTCTTGCGTCGGCCCCCTTCGGCCGGCGGCAGCGAACGCACACGCGAACCACCGTCGACATCGCTCTTCTCGGCGAGTGTCGGACGGCTCGACGGCGCCTTGATCGGCGTATCGCGCACCAGACGGAAATCGATCTTGCGCGCGTCGAGATCGACGCGGCTCACCTGCACCCGCACACGATCCGACAGGCGGTAGCGAATGCCCGTGCGCTCGCCGCGCAGTTCGTTCTTGATCTCGTCGTACTGGAAGTAGTCGGAGCCGAGTTCGGTCACGTGTACGAGGCCTTCGATAAAGAGCGCATCGAGCTGCACGAAAATGCCGAACGACGTGACACCGTTCACCATGCCGCCGTACTCTTCGCCGAGCTTGTCGCGCATGAAATAGCACTTGAGCCATGCTTCGACATCGCGCGACGCTTCGTCCGCACGGCGCTCGTTCGACGAACAGTGCAGACCCAGTTCTTCCCAGATCGCGGTGTTCGAACGGTTACGGTTGCGCTTTTCATCGTCGGCCTGCTGCATCGCACGCGCACGCGGCGACAGCGCCGTGTTCAGCGTGACGCCATGCGGCGTGCCCGGCTGATACTTG
>CALFSF010000001.1 GCA_937917025.1 uncultured Paraburkholderia sp. | reverse complement strand
GTGCCGAGGGGCGTCCCGATCCGAATGCGTCCGGCGCGGCGGCGTACGGCCCGGGTCCGCTCGGCAGCGGCGACTCCGCGTATGCGCGTGAAGCCGACGAGCGCTTCGGCCGTCAGCAGTCGCCCTACCCGTATCCGCAACAACAGGCGCCGCAGCAACAGCCGCCTGTCATTGTCCAGCAAGGCGGCGGATTCGGCGGTGGCATGGGCGGTCTGCTGACCGGCGTGCTGCTTGGCCAGGTGCTGAATTCCGGTGGCCGCGATCGCATCATCGAACGTGACGTGCTGGTCGATCCCGACGATGCGCGCCGGCGTGCCGGCGGCGGCGACATCGATTTCGGCCAGGGTTCGAACGACTGGAGCGACGGCGGTGGCGGCGGTGGCATCGACATGGGCAGCAGCGACGACTCCGGCGGCGGCTGGAGCGATACCTGAACGTCACAGCCAGTACGCGCGCACGGCAGAACGGGAACGGGATCGTTTCGGACCCTGTTCAGACGGATGACCAACCCCACGTTTTTCGGAGCGTGGGGTTTTGTTTTTCAGGCGAGGCGAGATGCCCTTCGGCCTGCCTCTATACGTTCGACGTACCGCCGACGTACAGACGCGTTTCGTAAGCGAATTCGACCGCGCCGTTTGTCGCAGTGCGGTCGAACAGTTCGCGTAACGCGACGAGCATCGGTTCGTGATCCGGATGCCCCACTCTGGGTGCGAACGAAGACGACATCAGCCGCCCTTTCAGTCCGTCGAAATCCAGCTGCTGCGCGTTTGGAAACGTCGCCTTGTGCGCGTAGCCGTTGTCGAACCAGGCGGCCATCGCCGCGTCGTCGCCGTATCGTTCCGATACCTCCGTGTAGTCGACGCCGTAGCGCTTGAGCAACGCTTCAAAGCCGGCGAGAAACGCCGTACCGCTGAGCAGGCGGCTGTTCCAGAAAAGCGCGACGAGGCCGGCCGGCTTCACGATGCGCGCGAATTCACGGCGAGCCGTCGCCGGATCGAACCAGTGCACTGCCTGCGCGGCGATGACGAGATCGACGCTGGCGTCATCCAGCGTAGTGGCATCGGCCGTGCCCGCCTTGCTGCTGAAACCGTCGAAACCGGACAACCCTGCATCGGCCGCGTTGCGCATCGCCTCGTTCGGTTCGACCGCGACGACCGGATGGCCCGCATCGAGAAAGAGCTTCGCGGAGATGCCCGTTCCCGCGCCGATGTCGGCAACCCGCGCGCCCTTTGCGAGACCGCAGACGTCGTGCAGGAACGTGACCACTTCGCGCGGATAGCCTGGACGGTACTTCACATAATCGGCGACGCGGTTCGTGAAGCGCTGGGTGGAATCCTGATTCATGGGTGCATCCTGTGCGTGGTGTGGTGGGACGCTCAACGTTACCCGGAAACGCGTGCGATTGCCTGACAATGGCACGTTCAGCCGCCGCCGAGCAGCAGCAGGAGGCCCCACAGAAACTTGCAGACCAGCACGATCAGCGCCCATAGCTGTTCGAGCTGCTGCCAGCCTGCGACGCCGAATAAAACCTCGAACATGAAGTGGTGGACGGAAAGTTGAGTGGAAATGAAAACGCGGGGCCGAAGCCTCCATGATATCGACCGAGGGATAGTCCGTATCAAGTCATGTGAAAGCATGCCGTAAATGCAGGGAAGAAAACGCGGGTATCGGCACTACGCGCAGGCGAACCGGGGAGAATCGCCCTTCACCGATGCGGCTTGCGACAACAAGGAGACATCCATGACGGGCTTCAGCTTTCGCCGGAAGGACCGATCGAACCCGGTGGTCGGCGATATTGCGACGCAGGCGGGCAAACTGGGCATCGAGATCTGCGACGTCTCGGGGCACGTCGACGAAGTCGCGGCGCGCGTTCAGCGCCAGGCGCAGGTGTGTCGGGCGTTACGCGAATCCGCCGCACTGACGATGCAAGGCAACGAGCGCATCGCCACGGCTGCGCGCGAGATGCGCACCGTCAGCGCCGATGCCGCGAGCGACGTGCAGGAATCGCAGCAAACGCTGCAGGCTTCGCTGGCGGACATACATGGGCTGGTTGAGGGCGTGACCGTCATCGAGAGCCAGATTGGCGCGTTGCGTTCCGCGCTGGCCCATGTGAGCCGCGTCTCCGAGGAGATTTCGCTGATTGCGCGCCAGACGCATCTGCTTGCGCTGAACGCCGCGATCGAGGCCGCTCGCGCCGGCGATTCCGGCAAGAGCTTTGCTGTGGTTGCCGCCGAGGTAAAGAATTTGTCGGCGAAGACCGCGCAGGCCACCGGTCAGATCGAGACGACGCTTGCGCAGTTGACGCAGCAGACCGAGCAACTGATTTCGGAGGGATCGGTGAACACGGCGCGCGCGCATCGGGTGCGGGAAGGCACGCGCAGGATTGGCGACGTCGTGCAATCCACGGGCGAGGCGATCACGCAACTGAACGCCGAAGCGAGCCAGATTGCGACGTTGACGGGCGAGATCGAGACGCAGTGCCACGGGCTGGAGGCGCAGGTCGTGGAGATGGCGAGCGACGTCGAGAATTCCAGCGAGAACTTCGTGCAGGCGAAGGACCGGCTGGGCAATCTGCTGGGCTTATCCGAGATGCTGATCGAGCTGACGGCCGCGACGGGCGTGGAGACGGCCGACACGCGGTTTATCGAGGCCATCGAGGAGGCCGCGGCGAAGGTGGGCAAGGTGTTCGAGGCGGCGCTTGCGCGTGGCGATATTACGCTGGCTGATCTGTTCGATACGGCTTATGTTCCGGTGCCCGGAACGAATCCGCCGCAGTTCATGACGCGGTTTACCGCGTTTACCGATCGCGTGTTGCCGGCGATACAGGAGCCGTTGCTCAAGCTCGACGAGCGCGTGGCGTTTTGTGCCGCTGTCGATGCGAGGGGGTATTTGCCGACGCATAACCTGAAGTTTTCGCAGCCGCAGGGGGAGGATCCTGTGTGGAATGCGGCGAATTGCCGGAACCGGCGGATGTTCAACGACCGGACGGGGTTGGCCGCTGGCGCGAATACGAAGCGGTTTCTTCTGCAGACGTATCGGCGGGATATGGGAGGCGGGGCGTTTGTTTTGATGAAAGATGTGTCGGCGCCCGTTGTTGTCGCCGGGCGGCATTGGGGTGGGGTTCGGGTTGGATATCGGGTTTAGGTTTTTTCGTTTTTTTTCTGTATTTTGTTTTTTTGTTGTTCTGGCTCTTTGGCCTTTCCTTGAATTCATGTCGGTCTATTAG